>NZ_BBWM01000037.1:0-150799 GCF_001463805.1 Aureimonas sp. D3
TTGGTGTACTTCATGCCTCAGAGAACCGACTTATTCCAGCCGTAGGCGCCTCGCCCAGATCGATCGGCGCAGTGGCGGCTTCGGGGTAAGGCCGAACCGCTTCCGCAGTTCAGGCACCACGAACGAAGACCGAGGAGACTGGTCACGCAGCCATGCGGCCGCCTGCGAAACCGCAGAGGTATGCGTAGCCAGATCAGTCGCCTCGCTCGTCATCGCTTGGCTCCCACTTCCTGGTTTCGGCGGCCTCTGAAGCCACCGGCAACGTCGTTGTGGTGCGCCAGCGTCGGGCGCATCACGGCCGATGTGCTCGCCATCCTCCCCCCACTGCCCACGACCTGCGCGCAGGGCTTTGGTCGAAGCCGCGACGGCAATAGCGATCGAAGATCCGCGCTCGCGCTGACGGCCGGGACGCTTTCTTGGCTTCGTGCTGACGGGTCGAGAGACGTCCGAAGACCGGGCCGTTCCAGCCCTTCCGCCCATGCCGGTCGGCAAGCCGCGTCTGATGTTCGTCAGCAAAGGTTACGACGGCGATGAGGTTCGCCAGTCCCGGCTTCCGAAAGGCGTCATGCTTGTGATCCCCAAGGCCAACGTTCATACGCCTGCAGTTGGCGATTTCCGTCAGCATCGTGATCGGGATGGCATCGAGCGCAGGTTCGACCGACGGAAGCAGGCCCGCCGCATCGCCGCGCGCGACGACAAAACCGCCATGTCTCCCCTGGTCTTCCTCTGCCTCGCGCACCCGGCTGAAGGACGATGTCAACGGGTTCCGGACCAAGCCTCCCGTCACCGCATTTGCGAGCCGGCTCAGCCCGCCCCCTCCCCCGCGATCTCGGGCAGCCCGTCGAGATACGGATTGACGAACGCAACGCCCATCGGCGCGAAATCCTTGCCGTTTCGCGTCATCAGGCGCAGGCCATGCGCCTGCGCCGTCGCCGCGATGGCGGCGTCCGCAAAGCCCGGCGAGGTGCCGGCCATGCGGGCGCGCGCCGACAGGAGCCCGGCCAGACGGGCCGTCCGGCGGTTCAGCGGCAGGATGCGCTCGCCATAGAGATGTTCCACCAGTTCCAGCCATTGGCGCAGCCGCGCGGCCTTGCGGGGCTCGCCTTTCAGAAGCGAGCGTTCCGCCCCCGCCTCGATCTCGGCGAGCGTTACCACCGAGAGCCAGATCCGGCTGGTCGCCCGCTCCATCCAGCGCTGAAGGTCGGAAAACCCCAGCTGCTGATCCTTGGTCGGCGCGCCTTCCGACAGGATGTTGGTGTCCAGAAGGAACATCAGAATTCGAGATCGCGCAGCGGGGCACCGTCCCGCTTGGGGACATCCTCGTCGCGCAGACCGGAGACGGCCAGAAGCGCACCGAAGCTCGGCACCGTCGAGAGCCGCTTCCACTCGGCAAAGGACAGAACCACGGCCTCGGGCTCACCATGCCGGGTGATGATGCTGGGCTCGCCGCGCAAGGCATCGTCCACCACGGCGGACAAGGTGGCCTTGGCGTCCCTCAATTGAATCTCGCGCATCGTGTTGCTCCATGGTGACCATTGTGGTCATAGATAATCCGCAAGTCTGCGAAGATCAATCCAATTGATCTTGCATCCGGGCATGGCTCCGCCGTTCAAGAGAAGAGCAATGCTCTCTCCTGCCCCTCGAAAACCCTTCCGATCGGGCGCGAAGGCTTACAGGCCGAGCGCGACCTTGGCTTGTCCGTCTCTCCAAAGCCTATTGGCCGAATTCAGAGCGCCGACTCCGCCTTTCGGGCACAGAGCCAAAAGAAGAGTCTTAGGGGATTGGTTATTGTGTGTTGGCTTTGTCACCCCTGCGAGCGGGGTAAAGACCGACCGTGGACGGCGAAGGCCCAAGGTTCCGGCGAAGGGCAGAGCCTCGGCTGACGGCGTTTCCGCAAGCCAGCGCGCGAGGCTCTTGGCGTCCTCGTAGAAGGGCATCACGAGGTCGGTCAGCGTGACGGTGAGGCCGAGATCGAGGCCGCGCGCGTTGCGCCGGACGGCCAGCTGGATGTAGCCGCAGCGCACGAGGTCGACCAGATAACGCCGGATCGTGCGGGCCGAGCGCGCCATGACGGCCCCCATCGTGCCCTTGGTGATGGCGGTCTGCCGTGTCTTGCCGCAGCGCGCGCGCAGCACTTGCAGGAAGGCCTTGGCATTGGGCGTCAGCCGGTCGTCGCGTGCGGCCGTGGTCGCCATCGCGCCGGAATATTGACGGCTTTCGCGCGGGGCCGGGCGGGCATGACGGGGCGATGCGACGGAAGAGGCGCGGGGCTTGCGCCGAACGAGAGTGGACGCCGCCACAGACGGCGCCCCCGCATCCGCGCCGATTGCTTCAGAGCGTCGGCGCGCTTCACTGATCGAAATCAGACCGGCCGTGTGATCGCGCCAGATCGCGGCGCGCGCCAGAAAGTCGGGATGGAGCGCGGCCCCCTCCCCTTCTTCGGCGCCCGTGATAGGGCCAAGCGTCATCGTTTCGACAGCTCGACCCTTCAAAAGGTCAAGCGCCGACCCTCGCACGCTCAGGGGCGTGCGGGAATGTTCCTCCGACATGGTCTCTCTCCTTGCGCGAGGCAAAGCGAGGCCGTGGCGGGAAGCCGCAATTTCATTTGACGATGAAGGCGAAGGAGGCTAAACCTGCGAGCAACCACGCATCACAGATGAAGGCTCCGGCGGCTCCCGCTTCGGGGCCTTTTTCTTTGCCTATGGCGTCTCCCGGTTAATGATGGACATGGGCCTCACGCCTCCTGCGTTTTCAGGAGGTCGGCATCGGCCTCTGTGAGCGTGGCGAGATCGGACTTCGCGATGAGGACGCGGATCACATCCGAGCGCGATTGTACGCCCAGACGTTCCTTCACCTCGTCCAGCGCGGCGATCTCGCTTTCGTGAAGAACTGTTTCGGTCGAGCGAAGACCAGCGGCACGACGGCGAGCGCGCGTGGCGGCAACGGCCTCTGTGGTGGTTCTTCGGGGCATCGATCAGACTCAATTCCTAACGGTTACTAGAAAGGGTTACGTGACTCATTTCGCGAAGGCCACCCCCCGCACCTCCCGCCAATCTGCCCGAACACGGCGCGGCGGGGATAAATCGGGGACAGAATGCTGGAATCCGAGCGCGAAGAAGACGCTCGTCCGGACGCTAAGCCCCTGATAATGCTAGAGCTGACGTCAGGCTGACCTGTTGTGCCGGCCAAGGCTTGTCCTGCCCTTACCTCCCGACGGCTTATGCGATAAAAGTTGGGCAAGACCCGTCAGAAGGACCGATTTCCGCTCATGAACTCGTCAGCCGTCCCGATTCTCTCTGAAGACCCGGCCGAAAAGGTCGTGCGTCACGGCGCGATTCTTTCGGCCGAGCTGCTGGCGCGACGCCAGCAGATGTATCCGCCGGACGCGCGCAAGAACCTCCGATTCTTCATGACCCATGAGGTCTCGAAGCTCACCTCGATCCCGGAATCCACGCTGCGCACGCTGTCCATCGAGGGCAAGGGTCCCGCGCCCGCCCGGCTCGACAACAACCATCGCGCCTATACCTTGGCGCAGATCAACGAGCTTCGCGAATTCTTCGCGCAGATGAAGCCGGCGGAGGCCCTGCGCTTCCTGCCGCGCCGGCGCGAGGGCGAGCGGCTTCAGATCCTCTCCATCGCGAACTTCAAGGGTGGCAGCGCCAAGACCACGACCAGCGCGCATCTGGCGCACTATCTGGCGCTCGCGGGCCTGCGCGTTCTGGCGATCGATCTCGATCCGCAGGCCTCGCTGTCCGCCATGTTCGGATTTCAGCCGGAGATGGATGTCGGCCACAACGAGACGATCTATGCCGCCCTGCGCTACGACGAGGCGCGCCGCCCCATGCGGGAAATCGTACGTCAGACTTACTTTACCGGTATCGATCTCATTCCCGGCAATATCGAGGTGATGGAATACGAGCATGAGACGCCTCGGGCGCTGGCCGGCGGCGCGGCGGGCATGGACGGCGTGTTCTTCGAGCGGCTGCGGCTCGCCATTGCCGAGGTGGAGGACGACTACGATATCGTGCTTCTCGACACCCCGCCCTCGCTCGGCTTCCTGACGCTCGGCGCGATCTATGCGTCCACCGGGCTGATCGTCACCGTTCATCCCGCCATGCTGGACGTCATGTCCATGAGCCAATTCCTCCTGATGATGGGTGATCTCATTGGCGTGGTGCGCGAGGCCGGGGCGAACCTCAGCCAGGACTTCCTGCGCTATCTCATCACGCGCCACGACCCGAACGACCAGAGCCAGGTCCATGTCGTCGCCATGCTGCGCAGCCTGTTCGGTGAGGACGTGTTGATCCCGACGGCGGTGGAGAGCACGGCGATCGAGACGGCGGGCCTCGCCAAGCGCACGCTCTACGAGCTGGAGCCGGGACATGTCGGCGCGAGCACGGTGAAACGCGCGCGCGAATCCATGGACGCGGTGAACCAGCGCATTCTGGAACTGATCTGGCAGGGATGGGGCCGAGCATGAGCAAGGGACCGCGCAAATCCATTCTGGCAAATTTCGCCTCCTTCGCGGCGGAGGCCAAGGCGCAGGCGAGCGAGGCGCCCACGCCGAAGGCGGAGGGCGGCAACGCGTCCCCTCCCCTGCCCGACCCCACTGCGACTGCAGCTCCCGCGACGGCGCCCGCCGCCCCTCCGGCCTCGCCGTCCACGCCCGCTCCGCAAACGAGCGGGCTGGCACAGCGTGTCGGCGCTTCTGTGATCGGCGCGACGCAGCGCTCCATCGCCGAACTGCGCGAGGAGCGCGACCGCCTTCAGGCGCTGGTGGAGGCGGGCGGCACACGAGACATCGACGCCGCGCTGATCGACCCCTCGCCGTTTCGGGACCGGATGCCGGATGACGACGAGGCGGGCTTCGACGGGTTCCGCGCCCGCTTTGCCGAAGAGGGGCAGAAGGTGCCCGCCGAGGTGCGCCCGCACCCGGACGCCCCCGGTCGTTTCCAGTTGGTCTTCGGCCACCGTCGCTGGCGCGCGGCCCGCGATCTCGGCCTGCCGCTGCGCGTCATCATCGTCGCCAAGAGCGACGCGGAGGTCGCGGTGTCTCAGGGCATCGAGAATGCCGAGCGGCAGGATCTGACCTGGATCGAGCGTGCGCGTTTCGCCGCCACGCTGGAGCAGGCCGGCTTGAAGGCGCGGGATATTCGTGCGGCGCTGGGCATCGACGATCCGGAACTGGCGCGCTTTCGCATGGTGCTCCGCGCCCTGCCGGAGGATGTGATCTTGCGCATCGGCCGCGCGCCGAAGGCGGGTCGTCCGCGCTGGGTCGAGATGGCCAAGCTCGCCGAGACCTTCCCCGCGCGGCTGGCGCAGCTTCCCGAATCCTTGTCACCTGCCAAGGTTCCGACATCCGATGGTCGTCTCCAGGCAGCGCTGGCCGTTCTGCGCGGCGAGGCCGATAGCGGCGACAGCACGATGGACCTCCACGACGCTCAAGGCCGCCGCATCGCGCAAGCCCGCTTCTCACGCGGCTCGATGCAACTGGTGCCGGAGCGAACCGTCGCCGATGACTGGGCGGCTTTTCTGCGCCAGGATCTGCCGGACATGGCCGCCCGTTTCGAGCGCTGGAAGGCGGAGCGCTGAAAAATGAGAAGCGCCCGACCTTGGCAGCTGCCAAGGTTTTGTGGCGTGAGCCAGATGGCGGAGCGGGGTTTGCGGCACCTTGAGGTCCCGCGAACGGCCCGCGCGAGTTGGCCGCCGCTGCCACGCCTGCGATGCGGCCACTTGCAACCGGATGCAGCGCCGCTGAAGCCGAAAACCTTGGCAGCTGCCAAGGTCGAAGTCGGATGAAGCACGGAGATTGCGTGTCCGCTCCGGTGAGGCGCGTCGTCAGGCCGGACCAGATTGCGCCCAAGATGCAGCAATTGCCGAATTCGCCGGCCCTCGAATGCGGCATTCGGGCAATATGGGCTTGGACACGACAAACGTCCCAAGCCCGACAGGACCGTTGGAAGCTCGGGCAGGTTGGCGCTCCCGTTCCGCCCGGATGCTCCGTTGCGAACGCGGTGGCCTTAATCGATGGGTCTGAGTTGATCGTTCGCCGGCCCGGTTCAGCTCGAAATGAGCGCTAGCCCATCGGCGACGATCTAGGGCTTGCGTCGGCGCCCGACCTCGACCGGCTACGCGAGATGCTAGCTGGCGCGGAGCGTGACCCAACCACAACCGACCTTGAACAGTCGGCGCTATGGGACTTGCCGGACGCCTCTAACCTGTTCGAACACCGGCTGGACAACCGGCTTGGGCGAGCGGGAACCGCTTCGGAGGCTCGACGCTTCGACCGCAGTGCCATGGCTCGCATTCGAGAGCGTCTTCGTTGATCCGTCTCATCCCGCGCGCCAGGTCAGGACTGGCCCGCAGCCAGATGGGTTGCCCTGTGAAGCTGCCGCGTCGGCAGGTTCGTCTCGTCAGCGAAACCGGTATCGCCCGAGACGTCACGTGGTTTGTGGCCAAGGCGAAGACAGATGGAGTCAACGAGCGACACCAAGGCGCGGAAACCAACAGAGTCGATTGAGACCCGATGGGCCGCGTTGCGGGTGTCGCTCATGCCTCGCCGTGAGATCAGACCAGAAGATACTCGTGCCGTTCGAACGCGCGACACGCATCGGCGGCAAGAGGGCCCGGAGCCCGAACGGCCTCCGCCTCTCACAGTGCGTCAACTCTCCGCCCGGATCGTCCAAGCCGACCGTGAGCCAGAGGGAGCCGCCCACTCGGCGCCCCGCGCCGAGGCCAGAGACCTTTTTGAAGAACGACGCGACGATTGCCAGCCTGAACCCAGCATCACGGAGACGCGCGAGAGCGCGAAGAAGCTGATTTTAATGCCGACACTTGCCGGCGCCGCGCGGTGGCGATCTGGCTTCGCGAAGGTCGCCCGGCGCGTCCAACGCGAAGCCGGGTGAGATCATCCGCCGCTGCCGTCAGGCCGGTGATCTGCGCCGGTGGGTAGGGCAGATCCGATCCTTTTGCGTGAGCGCATCGGCGATTGTTCGCGGGGCCATCTTTGATACAGTCACCCTCGAAGCGGCTGACGAATCCGTGCGGAGGAGGGCTGTCGGTGGACCGGGCTTCAGGGCGGCGACGCCGTGAGACCCGGAAACGACAGGCCAGCCTCGCTGGCTTTGTCGGACGCTTTCAAATCCCGGGGAGACGCCATTGGCGCGGGAGTAGGGAGAAACCGCATGTCGACAGAAGCCGTCGGCGCGACGCGCCGCGACTATCGAGAAGAATACGAGACGTTCCGGCTGGAAGACGCGCAGGCGCGTCTGGCCGGAGATCCGGCATCGGCGATCAATGCCTGTGTGGAATGCTGCGACCGTTACGTGGGCGAGGGGCGTGTGGCGCTGCGCTGTCTCTCCGCCGACGAGATGCTGACAAGCTATACGTTCGAGGATTTGCAGGCCCTTTCGGCCCGCGCGGCGAACGTGTTCCGCGCCGAGGGCGTCGAGCCGGGGGATGTCGTTGCCGGGCTCCTGCCGCGCACGTTGGAGCTCGTGGTCGCGATCCTGGGGGCTTGGCGTCTGGGAGCGATCTATCAGCCGCTCTTCACCGCCTTCGGCCCCAAGGCGATCGAGCATCGTCTGCGGCTCGGCGGCGCGAAGCTGGTGGTCACCAACCCGGCCAACCGGGGAAAGCTCGACGAGGTGGAGGGGTGTCCTCGCGTGGCGATCGTGGCCGAACCCGGCGCGGTGCCGGCGGGCGATCTCGACTTTCGCGCCGCGCTCAAGGCCGCCGAGCCGACTTTCGAGCCGGTATCGCGCCGGGGCGACGATCTCTTCATGCTGATGTCCACTTCGGGTACGACGGGGGCGGCCAAGGGCGTGCCCGTGCCCCTGCGCGCGCTCAACGCCATTTCGGCCTATATGCGCTATGCCATCGACCTGCGCGCCGACGACACGTTCTGGAACATCGCCGATCCCGGCTGGGCCTATGGGCTCTATTACGCCATCACCGGCCCGTTGATGCTGGGATGCGCGACCCTTCTCTACGAGGGCGGTTTCACGGCCGAGAGCACCTATCGCATCCTCCGGCGCATGGGCGTCACCAATCTCGCCGGCTCGCCCACGGCCTATCGCCTTCTGATCGCCGCCGGGCCGGAGCTGGCCGAGCCGGTCAAGGGCGCTTTGCGCGTCGTCAGCAGCGCGGGCGAGCCGCTCAACCCGGAGGTCATGCGCTGGTTCGAGGCGCATCTGGCAGTGCCCATCCACGATCATTACGGGCAAACCGAGAACGGCATGATGGTCAACAACCATCACGGATTGACGCACCCTGTGCGCCCCGGCTCCTCAGGTCTGCCGATGCCCGGCTATCGCATGGCCGTTCTGGACGAGGCGGGCAACGAGCTTGGACCCAACCGGCCGGGCATTCTCGCCGTCGATATCGCGCGCTCGCCGCTCCTGTGGTTCCGGGGCTATTATCATCAGGACACCCCGGCCATCGCGGGCGGCTACTATCGCACCGGCGACACGGTGGAACTGGAGCCGGACGGCTCCATCAGCTTCGTCGGGCGCTCGGACGACATCATCACCTCGGCGGGCTATCGCATCGGGCCTTTCGACGTGGAAAGCGCGCTGATCGAGCATCCCGCCGTGGTGGAAACCGCCGTGATCGGCGTGCCCGATCCCGAGCGGACCGAGATCGTCAAGGCCTTCGTGGTGCTGGCGGACGGTGTGAGAGGAACGCCGGCGCTGGCCGACGAACTGGCCCAGCATGTCAAGCGCCGCCTGTCGGCCCATGCCTATCCGCGCCAGGTGGAGTTCGTGGACGAGCTACCCAAGACGCCGAGCGGCAAGATCCAGCGCTTCATCCTGCGCAAGAGCGAGATCGCCAAGAGCCAGCCGGGCTGAGGAGGGCGTCGCCCATGAAGATCGAGAACAGCAGTTTCGTCGTCACCGGGGCCGGGTCGGGCCTCGGGGCGGGCGTGGCGGAGATGGCGGTGGAGGCGGGCGCGAACGTCCTGCTGCTCGACGTCAACGAGGCGGCCGGGGCGGCGCTGGCCTCCCGGCTCGGCGCGCGGGCCCGCTTTCGCCGCGCCGATGTGACGAGCGCCGAGGACGGCGAGGCGGCGATCGCGGCCGCGCTCGCGGCCTTCGGGCGGATCGACGTCCTCGTCAATTGCGCGGGCATCGCGCCGGGCGAGCGGATCGTCGGGCGCGAGGGGCCGCACGATCTCGGCACCTTCGCGCGCGTCGTCGCGATCAATCTGACCGGCACGTTCAACATGCTGCGCCTTGCCGCCTCCGCCATGGCGGGGCAGGAGCCGGGCGAGGCGGGCGAGCGCGGCGTCATCGTCAACACCGCCTCGGTCGCCGCCTTCGAGGGGCAGATCGGACAGGCCGCCTATGCCGCCTCCAAGGGCGGGGTCGCCGCACTGACGCTGCCCGCCGCGCGCGATCTGGCGCGCCATGCGATCCGCGTCGTGGCCATCGCGCCCGGCATTTTCGAGACGCCGATGGTCGCGGGAATGCCAAAGGACGTGCAGGAGGCGCTGGGGGCCGCCGTGCCCTTTCCGCCCCGCCTCGGGCAGCCGTCCGAATATGCCGCGCTGGTGCGCCATATCGTCGAAAACCCGATGCTGAACGGCGAGACGATCCGCCTCGACGGCGCCATTCGCATGCCGCCGCGCTGAGGGATAAGGAGAAAACCATGAGCGAACGCGATCCCGTCGTCATCGTCTCGGCCGCCCGCACGCCGATGGGCGGCTTCATGGGCGACCTTGCCGCCCTGTCCGCCTCCATGCTCGGCGCGGCCGCCATTTCCGGTGCGCTGGAGCGGGGCAGGGTGGAGCCGGACGCCGTGTCCGAGATCGTCATGGGCTGCGTGCTGGCCGCCGGCCAGGGGCAGGCGCCCGCGCGGCAGGCGGCGCTCGCCGCCGGCCTGCCGCTGGGGGCGGGGGCGACCACGCTCAACAAGATGTGCGGCTCGGGCATGAAGGCCGCCATGCTGGCGCATGACATGCTTCTCGCGGGCTCGGCCGATGTGGTGGTGGCCGGCGGCATGGAGAGCATGTCGAACGCGCCCTATCTCCTGCCGAAGGCGCGCGCCGGCCAGCGCATGGGCCATGGCCAGATGCTCGACCACATGTTTCTGGACGGGCTGGAAGACGCCTACGAGCCGGGCCGCCTGATGGGCTCCTTCGCCGAGGATTGCGCGCAAAGCTACCAGTTCACCCGCGAGGTGCAGGACGCCTACGCGCTCGCTTCGCTGTCGCGCGCGCAGGCCGCCATTGCGGGCGGGCGGTTCGAGGCCGAGATCGTGCCGGTCAGGGTCAAGACGGGTCGGGTGGAGACGGAGGTTCGGATCGACGAGCAGCCGGGCAAGGCGCGCCCCGAGAAGATCCCGACGCTCAAACCCGCCTTCCGCGAGGGCGGCACGGTGACGGCGGCCAACGCCTCCTCCATCTCGGACGGGGCGGCGGCGCTGGTGCTGATGCGCGCGAGCGAGGCCGACCGGCGCGGGCTGACGCCGCGCGCGCGGATCGTCGGTCATGCGAGCTTCGCAGGCAAGCCTTCGCTCTTCGCCACCGCGCCGATCGGCGCGCTGCGTCGCTTGAGCGAGAGCACGGGGCTGGCGCTCGATGAGATCGATCTCTTCGAAATCAACGAGGCCTTCGCCGTGGTGGCGCTCGCCGCCATGCGCGACCTCGACCTTCCGGCCGATAAGGTGAACGTCAACGGCGGGGCCTGCGCGCTCGGCCATCCGATCGGCGCGTCGGGCGCGCGGATTCTGGTGACGCTGCTTGCCGCGCTGGAGGCGAACGGCCTGGAGCGCGGCATGGCGAGCCTCTGCATCGGCGGCGGCGAGGCGACGGCGGTCGCGATCGAAAGGATGCACTGATGCTGCTGACGGACCTACAGGAAGACATTCGCGATGCCGTGCGCGACTTCGCGCAGGAGCGCTTGGCTCCCGGCGCCGCCGCGCGCGACCGCGACAGCGCCTTCCCGCGCGAGGAACTGCGCGAAATGGGCGCGCTCGGCTTTCTCGGGATGCTGGTGCCCGAAGAGTATGGCGGCTCGGATGCGGGAACCGTCGCCTATGCGCTCGCGCTGGAAGAGATCGCGGCGGCGGACGGGGCCTGCTCGACCATCGTTTCCGTTCATTCCTCGGTCGGCTGCGTGCCGATCCTGCGCTTCGGCACGCAGGAGCAGAAGCAGCGCTTTCTGCCGAAGCTCGCGTCGGGCGAATGGATTGGCGGTTTCGCGCTGACCGAGCCGCACACGGGCTCCGACGCCTCCGCCCTGAAAACCCGCGCCCGACGCGACGGCGACCATTACGTGATCGACGGCGCCAAGCAGTTCATCACCTCCGGCCAGAACGGGCAGATGGTGATCGTCTTTGCCGTGACCGACCCGGACGCGGGCAAGAAGGGCATCTCGGCCTTTATCGTGCCGACCGACACGCCGGGCTATCAGGTGCTCTCGGTCGAGCACAAGCTCGGTATCAAGAGTTCGGACACCTGCGCGCTCGCCTTCGAGACCATGCGTGTGCCCGCCGAGAACCGGCTGGGCGCGGAAGGCGAGGGCTATCGCATCGCGCTCGCCAATCTGGAGGGCGGGCGCATCGGCATCGCCGCGCAGGCCGTGGGCATGGCGCGCGCCGCCTTCGAGGCCGCGACGAGCTACGCCAAGGAGCGCCGGAGCTTCGGCAAGCCGATCCTGGAGCATCAGGGCGTCGGCTTCCGCCTGGCCGACATGGCGACCGAGATCGAGGCCGCCCGGCAGCTGACGCTCCACGCCGCCGCGCTGAAGGAGGCAGGGCGTCCCTGCCTTCAGGAGGCGTCCATGGCCAAGCTCTACGCCTCCGAAATGGCGGAGCGCGTGTGTTCGGCCGCGATCCAGGTGCATGGCGGCTATGGCTATCTCGCCGACTATCCCGTCGAGCGCATTTATCGCGACGCCCGCATCTGCCAGATCTACGAGGGCACCAGCGAGGTGCAGCGCCTCGTGATCGCCCGCGCGCTTTGAAGGGATATTCCATGGCTGATCTCATCGACATCACGCGGGAACGCCGCGTCGCCCTCGTGCGGCTCAACCGCCCGGCGCAGCTCAACGCGCTGAATCTGGCGCTGGCCGAGGAACTCGTCGCCGCCACCGAAGCGCTGGACCGGGATCGCAGCATCGGCGCGATGGTGTTGACCGGCTCGCCCAAGGCCTTCGCCGCCGGGGCCGATATCGCCGAGATGGCCGGCAAGAGTGCCGAGGAAATGGTGGAGGCCGATTTCTTCGCGATCTGGGATCGCTTCGCCGCGTGCCGCATCCCCAAGATCGCGGCCGTCAACGGCTATGCGCTGGGCGGGGGCTGCGAGGTCGTGATGATGTGCGACTTCGCCATTGCGGGCGAGGGCGCGCGCTTCGGCCAGCCGGAGGTAAAGCTCGGTGTCATCGCCGGCATGGGCGGCACGCAGCGCATGACCCGGCTGATCGGCCGCTCGCTCGCGATGGACCTGCATCTGACCGGCCGCACCATGCGCGCCGACGAGGCGCTGCGCGCCGGGCTGGTGGCGCGCGTCGTGCCGGACGAGGAGGTCGTGCCGACGGCCATGGCGGCGGCGGCCGAGATCGCCTCCTATTCGCGCGCGGCCGTGCGGCTGGCGCGCGAAGCGGTGGCGAAGGCCGAGGAACTGCCGCTGGCCGAGGGCATCCGCTATGAGCGCGCCGTGTTCCACCGCCTGTTCGGTACGCCGGACCAGCGCGAAGGCATGGCGGCCTTCGTGGAAAAGCGCCCGGCGCGGTTCCACGAACAGAGCGACGCCGCGCCCTCCGACCCGGAGGCCGGATCATGACGAGCCCGTTCGTCCGCGCCGAGGTGGACGGTGCGCTCGGGCGCATTCATCTCGGCCGCCCGGAGGCGCTGAACAGTCTCGATCTCGGCATGATCCGCGCCATCGCGGACGCGCTCGACCGGTTCGAGCGGGACGACAGCGTGCGCGCCGTCGCTTTGACCGGCGAGGGGCGGGCGCTTTGCGCGGGCGGCGACATCAAGATGATCTGGCGCGTCGGCCGGACGCAGCCGGAGGAAGCGCTCGGCTTCTGGGCCGAGGAATACCGGCTGAACGCGCGCATCGCCCGGAGCCCCAAGCCCTGGGTCGCCGTGATGGACGGCATCTGCATGGGCGGCGGCGTCGGGTTGTCGGTGCATGGCAGCCACCGCGTCGTCACCGAGCGCACGCGCTTTGCCATGCCCGAAACCGGCATCGGCTATTTCCCCGATGTTGGCGGCACATTCGCCCTGTCGCGCGCGCCGCATCGACTGGGCTTCTGGCTGGGGCTGACGGGGGCCTCGGTCGGGGCGGCGGATGCGATCGTGGCGGGGTTGGCCGACACGATGATCCCCTCGGATGCCATCCTGGCGCTCCTCGCCGATCTCGCTGCCGGCCGCCCCGCCGACGCGGCGCTGGCGGCCCATGCCGCCGATCCCGGTCCTTCCCGGCTCGCCGATCATGCGGGCGTGATCGAGGCGGTTTTCGCGGGCGCCGACAACAGCGCGATCCTGTCGGCCCTTCGGGCGGATGGCTCGGCGTTTTCGGCCGAAACGCTGGCGCTGCTCGACGCCAAGTCGCCCACCAGCCTCGTCCTGACGCTGCATCTCCTTCAGGAAGCGCTTCGCTCGCCCGATCTGGAAACCTGCCTCGACCGCGAATACGCCGCCGACGCCGCGATCCTCCAGGGCCACGATTTCTACGAGGGTGTGCGCGCCGCCGTGGTGGACAAGGATCGCAACCCCGTCTGGCGACCGGCGACGCTGGCCGAGGTCGATGCGCCCGCGCTCGTCGCCTCGCTGCGCCCCCATCCCTCGCTCTTCCCCTCCGCAGGAGATTGAGATGACCCTCTTCGCCTTTATCGGCCTCGGCAATATGGGCGGCCCGATGGCCGCCAATCTCGTCAAGGCGGGCCATGTCGTCCGGGGTTTCGACGCCGTGCCCGAGGCCGTGGCCCGCGCCGCCGAGCGCGGCATCCAGCCGGCGGCGACGCTTCGCGAGGCGGTCGAGGGGGCGGACGCCATCGTCACCATGCTGCCGAGCGGCGCGCTGGTGCTGGAGGTCTGGCGCGAACTGGCCGGTCTCGTCGGGGAAGGCGTCATCGTCGTGGATTCCTCCACGATCGACGTCGAAAGCGCCCGCGCCGCCCATGCGCTCCTGCCGCACTGCCTGACGGTGGACGCGCCCGTTTCGGGCGGGACGAGTGGCGCGGAGGCCGGCACGCTGAGCTTCATGCTCGGCGGCGAGGGGGCCGCGATCGAGGCGGCGCGCCCGCTTCTCCAGCCCATGGCCGGGCGGTTGATCCCCTGCGGCGGGCCCGGCGCGGGGCAGGCGGCCAAGCTCTGCAACAACATGCTGCTCGGCATTTCCATGATCGGGGCAGCCGAGGCCTTCCTGCTCGGCGAGCGGCTGGGGCTCGACCGGCAGGCGCTTTTCGATGTCCTGTCCACTTCGTCCGGCCAATGCTGGTCGGTGAACACCTATTGCCCCGTGCCCGGCCCGGTGCCGGCCTCGCCGGCCAATCGCGACTATGCGCCGGGTTTCGCCACCGCCCTGATGCTGAAGGATCTCCGGCTCGCCACGCAAGCGGCCGAGGCCAGCGCCGCCCCGACCCCGCTCGGCTCGGCCGCGCGCGATCTCTTCGAGGCCTTCGGCGCGGCGGGCGGCGGGGGGCGGGATTTTTCCGCGATCATCGAGTTCCTGCGCACACAAGCGCCGCCGTCGGAGGCGTCCTGACGCCAGGCGGACGCCGCGGCTGGAACGGCGCGGCGGGAGCCGGTCGTGATATCCGCTCTCTGGGTTGCGCCTGCCCCTTCGGCGCGCCCGGTATCCGGCGCGCATGAGCGGGTGGTCGATCGCCGTCGAGGATGCGAGCTTCGGGGAGCGCGCCCCCCAATCGGGACGCGGCGAGATCATTCGGCGTCTCGACGCCGGCATCTCGCCCCGACTTCATCGAGGGCTACGACCTCTCTGACAAAGCGGCTCGGCTAGCTGCTGTCTCGCGCCACGAGGCGCAGCGGCACATGCTCCGACACCGCTTGGGCTGAGCGCTCCAGCAGGCGGTCGGCCAGAAGCTCGCCCGCGCGGCGGCCGATGGCCGCGCCGTCGATGGCGATGGTGGAGAGGGAGGGGGTCATCTGAGCGGCGAATTCGCTGTCGCCCATGCCAAGGATGGCGAGATCGTCGGGCACGGTGAGCCCGAGGCGGCGTGCTTCCAGAAGCGCGCCGATGGCCAGCAGGTCGTTGGCGAAGAACACCGCGTCGGCCTTGGTGTCGGAGGCCACGAGTTCGCGCAGGACGACATGCCCCTCCGACATGGAGCGCACATGCTCGACCTCGCGGATCACCACGATCTCGGCGCCGAGTTCGCTTGCGCGCGCCTCGAAGCCTTTCAGCCGCAGCCGCCCGCGCCCGCCGCTGCGCCCGACGAAGGCGAGGCGGCGACGCCCACGCGAGACGAGATGCTCGGCCGCCATGCGCCCGCCATCCGTGTTGGAAATGCCGACCAGCATGTCGATGGGATCGCGCGGGAAGGCCCAGCTTTCCACCACGGGCACGCCGAGATCGCGCAGAAAATTCCGGTTGTCTTCCAGCTCCACGACGCCCGTGAAGAAGACGGCCGCGGGCTTGAGCGCGCGCAGCGAATGCACCGCCGCCGTTTCGCGCGCGTAGGAATAGGAGGTCTGGCCGATCATCAGCTGATAGCCCGCCGCCTCCAGCACCTCGCCGCAGGCGTCCGCCGCTTCGTGATATTGCTGGCTGACGAGGTTGGAGACGAAGGCCGCCACCACGCTGGAGCGGCCCGAGCGCAGCGCCGAAGCGTGCGGGTTGGAGACATAGCCCGTCTTTTCCACGACCGTGCGCACGCGCTCCAGCGTCGCGGGCGACACGAGGCCGGGCGAGCGCAGCGCGCGCGAAACGGTGATGGGCGAAACGCCCGCCTCGCGCGCCACATCCTCGATGCGCGGCGGGCGGGCGATGAGCGCGGTCCGAGCTTTGTCGGGCGCGGGTTTGGCGGCGGAGCGAACGCGAACGACCTCGTCATAGGAGGGGAGGGGCAGATTCTCCCGCTGGCCCGCCGGGGCCGATGCCGCGTCCGTCATGAAGGGTCGCACGTCCTCGTTGAAATCTCAGCCGGCCTCGCCGACGATGCGCGCCACTTGGATCAGACAATCGCCCGATCGGCAATCGGTGTGGAGCCGCCGCGACAGGACGATGCCGCCGCGCTGAAAGCGTAGCTCCTCTTCCGGCCGCTCGATCCGCTCGAAATCATGATACCAGCCGGCGAGATCGCCCGGCTCCACCCGGTCGCCGAGTGCCACGGCTGGCTCGAACCAGCCGCGATGCGTGGCGAAGATCGCCTGTTCGTGGCTTTCCAGCGCGAGGATCGTCATGGTCTCGAAGGCGCTCGGGTCGGTGCCGAAGGGCGGCGTTTCCACCATGCCGAGTTTCAGGAGGAGATTGTCGAGCGCGCGCTCGGTGCCCCGCACGCTGTCGCGCGTCGCCGTGCCCCCGCCGCCGAACTCGCCGGAGAGGCCGATGGCCCCGGCCCGCGCCGCGCCGGCCATGGAGGTCGGAGCGCTCGCGCCGTTCTCGGCGACGAAGCCATAGGCGAGGCCCATGGCCTTCATCAGGTCCAGCGCGCGGGCGAAGCGCTCGGGCGGGCCTTGCCGCTCGATCAGGGCGCAGGGCAGATGCTCCATGGAGGTGCCGCCCGAATGCAGGTCCACCACCACGTCATGCCGGGGGAAGAGCTCGCTTTCCAGGAAATGCGCCATGCGGAAGGTCGGCGTGCCTGCGAGGTCGCCGGGGAAGGCGCGGTTGAGATTGCCCTCGTCCAGCGGCGAGCGGCGGCGCGCGGCCATCACGGCCGGATGGTTGGCGAAGGGCAGGATCGTGAGTTCGCCCCGGATCCTATCGGGCTCCAGCCGGCGCACGAGCCGCGTCAGGCAGATTTCGCCCTCGTATTCGTCGCCATGGTTGCCGGCCATGAGGAGAACGCGTGGGCCGGACCCGTTGCGGATGCGGCAGATCGGGATTTTCACCTGATAATAGGGCGAGCGATCGACCGAAAAGGGAATGCCGAGATGGGACAGGTGCTTGCCGTCCCGCTCGAAATCGATCGAATGAAAGAGACCGGTGTGCATGAAAGCCTCCGCCGGGGAGCGCGCGCCGCGCCCATCCGGCCGAAAGAGGGGGTCAGAGAGCTGCGATCGCGGTCATCTCGACACGCAGGTCGGGATCGGCGAGCCGGGCTTCCGTGCAGGCGCGGGCCGGCGGCTCGTTCCTGTCGACCCAGGCGTCATAGATGACGTTCATTGCGTCGAAATCACTGATGTGGGGCAGGAAGACATTGACCGCGACGAGCTTGGACGTGTCGCTGCCCGCTTCCGCCAGTAGCGCCTCGATCTTGGCGAGCACTTCGCGCGTCTGCACCTCGATCGTGCCCTTACGGGTATCGGCCACCTGGCCGGCGATATGGACCATGCCGCCATAGGCGACGGCCTGCGGCATGCGCGGGCCTTTTTGAAAACGCTGGATCATGGGTTCGTCTCTGGGAAAGGGAGTGGGAGGGGGAGTGCCGGGGCAGGAGGCTTGGGTCGGCGCTGCCGATCCAGTCGAATGACCAGAAATTAGGCGAGCCATATTTTTCATCGTGACAACGTTGTCATAACTGGCTCCCGGATGATAACGTTGTCAAGCAGCTTCTCGTGCAGATCTCATCACGACCCCGTGGAGACGTTCATGACAGTGCCATCCCCGATTTCCCGCCGCCTCGCCCTCAGCGCGGCCGTCACATGTCTCGGCCTCTGCGCAACGCTCCTCGGGGCCGGCGGAGCCGAGGCGGCCGCCAACTGCATCAAGGGCGACCGCAAGGCGCCCTATACGGTCGGCTGGGCGAACATCTATTCCGTGCCGACCTGGATGAAGCAGACCGAAGGCACGATCACGGCCGAGGTCGAGGCGCTGAAGAAGGACGGGCGCGTCAAGGACCTGATGGTGACGGACGCGCAGGGCAACGCCCAGACGCAGATCCAGCAGATCCAGTCCATGATCGACGCCAATGTGGACGCGATCATCGTGATCGCCGGCTCCTCCACCGCGCTCGACCGCGTGATTTCGGACGCCTGCGACAAGGGCATCGCGGTGGTGAACTTCGACAGCCTCGTCGATACGGACAAGGTGACCGCCAAGATCAACACCGATTCCAACGAATGGGGCTCCAAGGCCGCGCAATGGATGGTGGATCAGCTCGGCGGCAAGGGGAAGATCATCATCATGAACGGCCCGGCGGGCGTCTCGGTCAGCGATGACCGGCGCAAGGGCGCGCAGCCCGTGCTCGACGCCAACAAGGGGCTGGAGATCATCACCGAGACCAACACCGAATACAACGTCGCCCCGGCACAGGAGGCGATGACGAGCCTTCTCTTCGCCAACCCGGAGATCGACGGCGTCCTTTCGCTGGGCGGCGCGCTGTCGGCGGGCGCGCTTCTGGCCTTCGACCGGCAGGGCCGCGAGCCCGTGCCGACCACGGGCGAGAACGCCCGCCAGTTCCTCGAACTCTGGAAGGAAAAGGGCATCAAGGGCTGGGCCACCATGCAGCCCAACTGGCTCGGCGCGCTCGCCGTCTATACGGCGGTTCAGGCGCTGGACGGCAAGCCCGTGCCCGCCTTCGTCAAGGTGCCGCTGCCGGTGATCGACGATTCCACCATCGACACCTATCTCGCGCGCGCCAGCGAGTTCCCCGCCGACGGCTATATCTACTCGGCCTATGACAAGGCGCTCTTCGACAAGCTTCTGGCGCAGTAAGACCCAAGCGAAGCGGGGAGGCGCGCGATGGACGGCACAGACAGGTACGACGGCCCGGCGCTGCTCGCGGCGCGCGGCGTTCATCGCGGCTTCTTCGGCAATCCGGTTCTGAAGGGCGTCGACATCGCCCTTCGGCCCGGCCGCGTCCATGCGCTGCTCGGCGAAAACGGCGCGGGCAAATCGACGCTGATCAATCTCCTGTCCGGCGCGCTCGCGCCGGATCAGGGCGAGATCGTGCTGGACGGGCGGCCCGTCTCCGGCTTCTCGCCGGGGGCCGCGCGCAAGGCCGGCATCGCCGTGGTTCAGCAGGAACTGAGCCTGACGGCGGAACTCTCGATCGCCGAAAATATCGGCCTCGGCGCCTATCCCCGGCGCTTCGGCCTCGTGGACTATCGCGCGCTGGGGCAAGGCGTCGAGCGCGTCTGCCGGATGGTCGGCATCGACGAGCCGCCCGAAACCCCTGTCGGCGCGCTGCCGCTCGGCCGGCGGCAGATGGTGGAGATCGCCAAGGCGCTGTTCCGCAGCCCCCGCGTTCTGATCCTCGACGAGCCGACCTCCTCGCTCTCGGCGCACGAGGCCGGCATCCTCGCCGATCTCGTTCTGCGCCTTGCGGGCGAAGGGCTGGCGCTTCTCTACATCTCGCACCGCCTCAACGAGATCATGGCGCTTTGCTCCCATGTCACCATCCTGAAGGACGGCGTGGTGACGGCCGACCGCTCGCTCCGGGGCGTCGCGCCGGACGCGCTGGTGAAGCTCATGGTCGGGCGCGAGGCCGAACATCTGTTTCCCGCCTGGGAGCCCTCGCCCGGCGAGGGGCTGATCCGGCTGGAAGGCTTTTCGGCGGGCGCGGCGCGCGAGGTCGATTTCGAGGGACGGCGCGGCGAGGTCGTGGGCATCGGCGGACTGGTCGGGCAGGGGCAGGAAGACTTCCTGCAGGGGCTCTATGGCGCGATCCCCGCCAGGGCGCGCGCCGTGTCGCTGGCGGGCGGAACCGCGCTGCCCGGCAGCGTGGAAGCCGCCAACCGGCTGGGCCTTGCCTATGTGCCGGCCGATCGCAAGCGCGAAAGCCTCGTGCTCACCCATTCCATCGCCACCAATCTGACGCTGCCCTCCATCCCGCGCCTCGCCCGCTCGGGCCTTCGCGACCGAACGGCCGAAAGCGGCCTCGTGGCGGAGCTGGCCCGGCGCCTCGGCATCAAGGGCGACCCGGCGCGGCCGGTTCAGGCGCTGTCGGGCGGCAATCAGCAGAAGGTGGCGCTGGCCAAATGGCTGCCGCTCCAGCCCTCGATCCTTCTCCTGAACGACCCGACGCGCGGCGTCGATCTCGACACCAAGCGCGAAATCTATCGGATGCTGCGCGAGCTTGCGGCGGGCGGAACGCTGGTCGTGCTCCTGTCCTCCGACACGCCTGAACTCGTCCACCTCTGCGACCGCGTCTTCGTCTTCCGTGAAGGGCGCGTCGCCGGCACGCTCCAACGCGGGGCGATCAGCGAAGAAGCGATCGTCGGCGCGGCCCTGGGGCTAGCCGGAAAGGAAGCCGCCTGATGGCCAGTCCCTCGCTCTATCGCGCCGTGCAGCGCGGCCGCAATCGGGGCCTCGGCGGGCTCTACCTGCTCGTCGCCGCCCTTCTGCTCGTTTATATCTGGCTCTTTCCCGGCGTTCTCGGCCTGTCCGGCTTTTCCAAGTTCACGCAGAACTGGCTGCCGCTCGCGCTTGTCACCATGGCGCAGGCGCTGCTCATGCTGAATGGCGGCATCTCGCTCGCCATCGGGCCGCTGGTCAGCCTCGGAGCCGTCATCGCCGCGACCACGATGGGCGGCCCGCTCGGGGCCCTCGGCGCGATCCTTGCCGTGGCGCTCACCGGGCTCGGCGTCGGCGCTCTGTTCGGGGCCATCGTCGCCCTGTTCCGTCTGCCCGCGATCATCGTGACGCTGGCGGGCTCCTTCATCGTCGGCGGCGTCGCGCTTCTCGTCCTGCCGCGCCCCGGCGGCTTCATTCCCGCCTGGTTCTCCGACGCGCTGGCCGGCCACCAGCCGACCGCCTTCCTCATCCTTCTCGTCGTCGTCGCCGGCTGGAAGCTCTTTCTGGCGACGCCGCTCGGCCTCGGCCTGTATGCGGCGGGCGACAATCCGCTGGGGGCCTATCGCTCCGGCGTGCCGGTGGAGCGGGTGCGCATCGCGGCCTTCGCGCTGTCGGGCCTTCTCACCGCGCTCGCCGGACTTTTCGTGGCCGCGCAGACCGGCTCGGGCGATCCGGTGATCGGCACGCCGATGACGCTGAATTCGATTGCCGGCGCAGTACTCGGCGGCGTCGGGTTCCTGGGCGGGCGCGGCACGATGCGCGGCGCGCTCGCCGGCAGCCTGCTTCTGACCGTGATGATCAACGTCATGTTCTTTCTCGGCTTTCCGCCCGTCGCGCAATATGTGGCGCAGGGGCTCATCATCGTCGGGGCCGTCGCGGTGCCCGAATTCCTTGCCCGGAGGCGCGCCGCATGACCTCCTCCCGCCTGCCGCGCCTGATCGCTCAGCCCTGGCTTCTCACCTTCGCGCTCGTCGCCCTCGTCTGGCTCGGTGCGGGTCTGACGCTCCGGGGCTTTGGAAGCTGGGGGCACCTTCGCTATCTTCTCGAACTCAGCGCCGTGATCGGCATCGCCGCCGCCGGGCAGACGCTGGTGGTGATCGCGGGCGGCATCGACCTGTCGGTCGGCGCGATCGTCACCGTCTCGGCCATTCTCCTCCCGATGCTCTCGCCCGCCGCCGACCCGACCGGCCTCGTCGGCCTCGTCGCTACGCTCGCGCTTGCGACCGGCATCGGCTGCCTCAACGGCGCGGGCGCGGCTTACCTACGCGTGCCGCCCATCATCATGACGCTCGCCATGGCGACCTTTCTTCAAGGCCTCCTCATCATCGTGGCGGGTGGCAGCGCGGTTTCCGTCTCGAACCCGGCCGTGATCTGGCTCGGCTCGGCGCGGCCCCTCGGCCTGCCGGCGGGCGTCATCCTCTGGGTGATCGTCTCGGCCGCGATCCTTCTCGTGATCCATCGCACGCCCTTCGGAACGCGGCTTCTGGCGATCGGGGCCAATCCGCTCGCCGCCAAGCTCACGGGGCTCGGCGTCGAGCGCGCCAGCCTTCGCCTTTATGCCGCGTCCGGCTTCTTCTCTGGCCTCGCCGGCATTCTGCTGCTCGGCATGAACCGGCAGGGCTATGCCGGCATCGGCGAGCCCTATCTCCTGACCTCCATCGCCGCCGTGGTGCTCGGCGGCACGTCGATCCTGGGGGGGCGCGGCACCTATGCCGGCACGATCCCCGGCGCGATCCTTCTGGTGACGACCACGGCGCTGATCACCGTCGTCAACGCCTCGCCCGGCTGGCGGTCCATCATGTTCGGCTCGCTGATCCTCGCCCTTCTTCTGATCTCGGGCCGCGAGGCGCGCCGATGAGCCGCTATGCCGGGCCGGTCATCGACCCGCATCATCATCTCTGGGACCTCCAGCTCGAGCGCCATCCCTGGCTGGAGGCGCGTCCCGAAGCCGAGGACATGGTGTTCGGTTCGATCGAGGCTCTCAGGCGCGACTATCTCGCGTCGGACTATCTGAGGGACTCCAACAGGCAGAACATCGTCGCGACCGTCCATGTCGAGGCCGGCTGGCAGGACGATGATCCGCTCGGTGAAACGCTCTGGCTGGAGGAGCAGGCCGACACGCGCGTCGCGCGCCGCCTCGTCGCCCGCGTGCCGCTGGCCCACCCGGACGCGGAGGCCCGTCTGGAGGCGGAAGCCGCGCGCCCGCGCGTTGCGGGCATTCGGGACATCGTAAGCTGGGACGCCGACCCCGCCAAGAGCTTCGCCCCGCGCCCCGGCCTGATGAGCGATCCCGCTTGGCGGCGCGGCCTCCAAGCGGCGACCCGGCTCGGTCTCAGCTTCGACCTGATGCTCTATCCCCCGCAAATGGCGGAGGCGCTGCGCCTCGTCGCGGACTTTCCCGATACGATCTTCGTCCTCAACCATTGCGGCAGCCCGGCCGATCGCAGCGCGGACGGGATGCGCCTGTGGGCCGAGGGCCTGCGCGATCTGGCTCGCGCCCCGAACGTGCGGCTGAAACTCTCCGACCCCGTCGCCTACGATCCCGATTGGACGCTGCACAGCCTGCGCGCGGTGATCCGCCATGGCATCGACTGTTTCGGGGCCGATCGCGCGATGTTCGCCAGCGACTTTCCCGTCACCGGTCTCCACGCCTCGTTCGACGCGATCTACGAGGCCTTCCGCACCATCGTGGCCGATCTGACGATGGACGAGCAGGCCGCCCTTTTCTTCGACACCGCGAACCGGACCTACCGGCTGGGCCTCGACCGCTCGGCCTTCTCCGACTCGGCTTTTTCCGACAGGATTCCAGCATGAGCGAGCTTCTGCCCTTCGACACGGACCTCATGGTCGACGATCGACTGCGCGGCTTCCCGCCCGGCCATGCGCCCCTGCCGCTGTCTCAGATCGGCGCGCAGGGCTGGCGCCCGCAGGACGGGGCGATGGCGCTGCCGCTGATTTCGCTGGGCCGCGCGGCCTTCGCCTCCAATGCCGCGCTGATGATGCGCGCCGTCAGCGAGGCCGGCGCTGCGATCGCCCCGCACGCCAAGACGCCCATGTCACCCGACCTCGCCCGCCGCTTGGTGGAGGCCGGAGCCTGGGGCACGACGGTCGCCGATATCCGTCAGGCCTCCGTCATGCTGAAGGCCGGCCTGAAGCGCCTGATCCTTGCCAACGAGATCGGCGGCGCGGCCGCCGCCCGGCGTCTGGCCGCGCTGCTGGCCGGTCACCCGGACGCCGAAATTCATGTCTTCGTCGACTCGGCCGATCTCGCCCGGCATTACGCCGCCGCGTGGAAGGGGCGGGACGATCTGCCGGCGCTCGGCCTTCTCGTGGAACTCGGCCTCGGGCGCGCCGGCCTGCGCACGGTGGAGGCGGCCGAAGCGGTGCTGCGCGCCGCGCTGGAAGCCGAGAGCCCACGCCTGCGCGTCACCGGAACCGGCGCTTACGAGGGCGCGGCGGCGACCGCCGATCCGGCCGAAACGCGCGCGCGCATCGACGCGCTCATGGCTACGACCTCGGCCTTTCATCGCAGCCTGCGCCGCGCGGTCGGCCCCGAGCGCTCCTTGATCCTGACGGCGGGCGGTTCGGTCTTCTTCGATCTCGTGATTGCGGGCCTTCGCGATGTGCTGGCCGACGATCCGGCGACGCAGCTCGTCCTGCGAAGCGGCGCGATCTTCTTCCACGATCACGGCATCTACGAGCGCGGCATGGCGGCGCTGGACGAGCGCTGTGGCCTCGTGGTCGGCGGCAAGTCGGTCTCGGCTTCCGACGGGTTCAAGCCGGCCTTGCGCGTCTGGGCCGAGGTTCTTTCCGTTCCCGAGCCGGGCCTTGCCATCTGCGGTATGGGCCTGCGCGATGTCGCGATCGACCAGGGCCTGCCCATTCCGCTGCAAGCCTATCGGGACGGGAGCCCAAGCGAGGCTGTGCGGGGCGCGAGCGTTCTGCGCCTGAACGACCAGCACGCGTTCGTCAGCTTGAGCGCAGGCAGCGACCTCCGCGCGGGAGACGTCATCGCCTTCGGCCTGTCGCATCCCTGCACTTGCCTCGATCGCCACGCTCTTCTCTATGAACTCGGCGAGGACGGAGGGGTGGCCGGCGCGTTGGCGCTCCGTTTCGGCTGAGAAGAGAGGCCATCATGCAGCGCTCGATCTGGACCTACCCCTGGGACATTCAGGATGTCGGACTGCCGGCCTTTCTGCGGGATGTGACGGAGCGCGCCGGGCTCGACATGGTGAGTCTCGCCACCTCCTATCACGCGGGGCGCTTCCTTCAGCCGCGCAGCCCGCGCCGGAAGGCCTATTTTCCCGAGGACGGGACGGTCTATTACCGGCCGGACCCGATGCTCTGGGAGGGCGCGCCGATCCGCCCGCTCGTGGCGCGCAATCTGGAGGAAGGCGGCGACATGCTGGCCGCCCTGTGCGAAGCGCGCGAGCAGGGCGGGCCAGCCGTCTCGGCCTGGACCGTCTGCCTCCACAACACGCGGCTCGGCCAGCTTCATCCCGGCGAGGTGACGCGCACGGCCTTCGGCGATCCGAACCTCTATGCCCTGTGCCCGTCGAGCCCCGCCGCCCGGCGCTATGTCACGACGCTGGTGCGCGACATCACGACCGGCTACCAGCCCGACAGGCTGGAGTTGGAAAGCCCGAATTTCATGGGCTTCGCCCATGGCTATCACCATGAGAAGGATGGCGTCGGGCTTCTGCCGGAAGAGGAGTTCCTGCTGTCGGTCTGCTTCTGCCGCCATTGCGAGGTGCGCGCCTCGCGGGCGGGCGTCGATAGTGTCGGCGCGCGCCGCGCCGCGCAGCGCTTCATCGCGGAAGCCTGCGAGCGCGCCGTGCCGCAGACGCAGCTGCCGGACTTTGCCGAACGGGGCGTCGAGGCGTTCCAGCCCTGGCCGGCGCTCTACGAGTTTCTGCTCTGGCGCACCGAGCCCGTCACCAGCCTTCTCGCCGAGATCGCGGAGGCCGCCGACCCCGCCACCAAGATCGTGCTGATCGATCTGCCCGAAGCCTGGGCGGGCGGCGTCGATCTGCGCGAAGCCGCCCGGCTTCTCGACGGGCTGCTCCTCTGCGCCTATGACCGCACGCCGCAAGCGGTCGCCGATCTCGCCCGGTTCGGCCGCGAGATGGTCGGGCCGGACCGGTTTCTGGGCATCGGCTATCGCCTGTTCTATCCCGAAATGGCGAGCGCCGGGGATCTCACGGCCCGCGTCGAGGCGGCCTGCGAGGCGGGCGTGGACGGGCTCAACTTCTACAATTACGGCCTCGTCCCGGCGGCGCGGCTGGATTGGGTGCGCGAGGCGCTGGAGGGCGAGAGAACGCTCCGTCCCTGATGCCTGTCGCATGGGCGTGTCGCGGCAGACCAGCCGGGATGACGCCGGCCGAAACCTCGAACCTCATTCCCCCGCGCGCCTGACGATCCTCGCCCGTGCCGCGATGGGGCTGCCCCCGGTTCCGGGATCTTGTCCATCACCGGCCGGGCGAAGGGCTCGATGCTCTCGAAACCATGCGGCAGATGACGGCGAATGGCGGCGGCCGGGGCCGCATCGTTCGCCTTCACCATGGTGCCGATGGTTCTCGTATCGTCCAGACGCGAAAACCGATCCGGCTCGCACGAGGTGCTTCAGGAGCTTTCGCGCCATTTGCGCCCGAGGGCGCGCCCCTCGCGCCCGACCATGCGCGGATCGGGCGCGCGGCCGCCGCTTGGCGCATGGAAGGATGCCTGCCATATGTTCTCGGATCAGGGTACTGCCTGCCCATGGATCCCAGAGCCGAGCCGCCATGACTCTCGACCTGCTTCTCTATGCCGTGATCGTTCTCGCCACCGTGGCCGCGATGGAAGGCTTTGCCTGGGCGGCGCACAAGTTCGTCATGCATGGCGACAGCGGCTGGGGCTGGCACAAGTCCCATCACGAGGAAACCGAGGGGTTCTTCGAGAAGAACGATCTCTACGCGGTGGTCTTCAGCCTGTTCGCGGTCGGCCTCTTCTTCGTCGGCCATTTCCTGTCGCCGATCATCCTGGCGATCTCCTGGGGCATCACGCTGTACGGCCTTCTCTACTTCGTCGCCCATGACGGGCTCGTCCATCAGCGCTGGCCGTTCCGCTACATCCCGCACCGGGGCTATGCCAAGCGGCTCGTGCAGGCCCATCGCCTGCACCATGCAGTGGAGGGGCGCGATCATTGCGTGTCCTTCGGCTTCCTCTACGCCCCGCCGATCGACAAGCTGAAGGCCGAGCTGCGCCGCTCGGGCGTCTTGGACCGCGAGCGCATCGAGCGATCCGTCACGGCCCAGGGCTCGGCGCACGCGCCGGTTCGCGACTGAACGCTCCGCACCTGACGAAACCGGCGCTTTGTTCGAAGCGGGCGGCTTCGGCGGAAAGCCGGGTGGCCGTCGCCGCCAGCTCGTTGGCCGCGCTCGAGTTCGATTGGGTCACCTGATCGATCTGCTGGATCGCCGGATGGATCTGGTCGATGCCGACAGACTGCTCGCGGCACGCGGCCGAAATCTCGGACACGAGATCGGCGGTGCGCGGGATATCGGGCATCAACGCATCCAGCATCTCTCCCGCTTCCTGCGAACACATGAAATACGCTCAGCGGTTGAGACGGAAAGCATTTTGCCGGCTCAAGACTTTTGATAAAAGCGCGTCTCGTGAGTCTATCGAGCGTCTGCGTTCGTGTGCGTGTCAGGAGAAGGGTTCGGCATGGGGAATGAAAGCCCGGTCGCCTGCTTGAGAACCGGGAACGGAACCCTCCGAGTGAGACGATCGCGCCTTGGTCCCGCCGGGCAGGGTTGCCTGCTCCGCGTGGGTTCGTTCGGCGTCCCCCGCCAGCCCGCGACAGCGCGCTCGGCATGACGCCCGCCCGCGACGCCTTTGTCGGCCGCCTCGACGCTTTGGGCGAACTCGGTGCGCTCGCCCGCTCGCCGGCCCTCGTCACCGTCACCGGCCCCGGCGGGGTCGGCAAGACGCGGCTGGTGCTGGAATGGCTTGGGGGAAGGGGCGAGACGGACGCGCGCCGCACCGCGCTGGTGCGCCTCGACGGCTTGTCGGGCGAGGGGGCCGTGCTCGGCGCGGTGGCCGCCGCCGTGGACATGCCGCAGACCGGTGGCCGGCCTTATCGAGAGGCGATCGTCGGCTGGTTGTGCGACACCGAGCTGGTGCTGGTTCTCGACAATTGCGAGCATGTGGCCGAGGACGCCGCCGCGCTGATCGACGCGCTTCTGCGGGACACGAAAAACCTTTGCGTCATCGCCACCAGCCGAACGCCGCTGGGCTATGCCGGCGAGGTGCAACTGCGCCTGCCCATGCTGGACGAGGCCGCCGCACTCGATCTCTTTCTGTCGCGGGCGAGCCGCCGCGCGCCGGAGCTTGCCCTGCAGGGCGGGGCGTCGGACGCAGCAAAGGCGATCTGCCGGGCGATGGACGGGCTGCCGCTGGCGATCGAACTCGCGGCGGGCTGGGTGGGCGTCCTGCCGCTCGATGAGATCGCCGCGCAATTGACGGAGGGGCTGGACATTCTCCAGCGGCGCGGCCCCGTGCCGGCGCGTCAGGCCAATCTGACCGCCACGATGCAATGGAGCCACGCGCTTCTCTCACCGCGCGCCCGTCTCCTTCTGCGCCGGCTGGCGGCCTTCCCCGCCGGCTTTGCGCTTGGGGCCGTCGCCCCGGTTTGCACGGGGCGCGAGCTGGCGCGCGGCGACGTGCTGCCGGCCTTGCGCGAGTTGGTGGAGCACTCGCTGGTGCAGTTCGACATGGGGGCCGCGCGCTACCGGCTGCTTCACACGGTGCGGCTCTTCGCAATGGCTCTGGCCACGCAGGCCGGCGAGTTCGATGAGGTCAAGCGGGCTCATGCCGCACATTTCTCGGCTTTGGCCCTGGAGGCGCGCGCGGCCGATTTCGTGCCCGAGGATCACTGGCTTCCCCGGCTCCAGGCGGAGGTCGACAATTTTCACGCCGCGCTCGGCACGCTGCTGGAGGCCGGCTGCGGCGCGGAGGCGCTCCAGACCGCCGCCGCGCTCACCCTGTTCTGGTGGACGGCGAGCCGGCATCGCGAGGGCATCGGCTGGTTGCGCGCCGCGCTGGGGCAGGCCGACGGCGCTCCAGCAGCGCTTCTGGCGGCGGCGCAGTTTGGCCTCGGCTTTCTCGAAGCGCACGACACGGGCGATTGGGCGGCCGCGGCGCGCGAACTCGATCGGGGGCTCGCCCATCTCGTGGGTCTCAACGATCCCGGCGCCGATCATCTGCGCGGCTATCTCCTGTGCCTGCGCGGCGAATGCGATATCATGGGCGGCGAGGCCGAAGCCGGGCTCGCGCGGGCGCGCGAGGGCGCGGCGCTGATCGCGCGTTGTCCCGAGGATCGCTGGGGCCAGGGCTTCGCGGCGTGGAATGTCGGGTTCGGCTTCGAGCGCTCCGGCGATTGGGAGCGCGCCGCCGACCGTTACCGGACGGTGATCGCCACGCAGCGGGAGGGCAGCCTCGTGGTGCGCATGATCGGCCATCAGAGCCTCGCGCATGTTCTCGAGCATCGCGGGCAGGCGCTGGACGCCCTGCCGCTCTATGACGAGGCGCTGGCCCTATGCCGGCGCGTCGGGCTGTCGCGCCTCGGCGACGTGCACGGCTCGCTGGCGCGTCTTCTCGCCGACTGCGCGCGCATTCGCGTCGCGGCCGGGACCGGGCGGGACGAGTCGAAGGCCTTGGCCTTGGAGGCCGAATCTGTGGCCGAGCGGTTGCGGGACGGCGCGGCGCGCGAGGCCGCCGCCGGTCTTCTGAGGCAGCTCGAAACGCCTCTCCACCCTGTTGGCCTGTTCCGGCGGCAGGACGGTGTGTGGGTCGTCGGGCTGGATGGGACGCAGGCTCTCATCCCCGACAGCAAGGGCCTGCGCCAGCTCAAGCACCTCCTCCAGTCGCCCGAAGCCGACATCGCCGCCGGGGATCTGGCGGCCCTGGCCGATGGCGAGCCGCGCGAGACCGGGCGCGGCGAGCCAGTGCTCGACCGCGAGGCGATCGCGGCCTATCGCAAGCGTCTCGCCGCCCTCGAACGCTTGCTCGCGGCCGACGAGGATGCGCTAAGTGACGAGCAGCGCGAGCGGGTGCGCCGCGAGCACGAGAGCGTCTCGCGGGAACTTTCCACAAGCGCGGGGCTCGGCGGGCGCACGCGCCGCCTCGGCTCGCCGGACGAGCGAATGCGCGTCAACGTCACGAGGACGCTGCGCGCCGCCATCGCGGAAATCGAGGCTCTCTGTCCCGCGCTCGGTCGCCATCTCGCCGCCTCGGTCGGCACGGGAAGCTACTGCCGCTACCGGCCGGCGAGCCCGATCGACTGGCGGTTCTGAACGGGGTCGGGCGGGCGCGACCTGTCAGGTCGCATCGTGTTCGTTGTCATCGAACGCCCGCGCGCCGTCCCGCGAACGCCTTTCCGGATGAGGTCCGCGAGAACGGGGACCATCGTCAGCCAAGGAAAGGACCATCCGATGAGCCCTCTCGACACGATCCAGCGCCTTTATGCCGGCTTCGCCTCCGCCGACCTGCCTGCGGTGCTGGCCGGCATGGCGCCCGATATCGAATGGACCGAAGCCGAGGGCTATCCCTATGCCGGCACGTTCCACGGACCGCAGGCCATCGTGGACGGCGTCTTCATCCGTCTCGCAACGGAATGGGAAGGCTATCAGGCCGTGCCCGATCGCTATGTCACCGAAGGCGACGAGGTGATCGCGCTCGGCCATTATAGCGGAACCTACAAGGCGACCGGCAAGAGCTTCCGTGCGCCCTTCGTTCATGCCTGGACGGTGCGGGGCGGGAAGATCGTCCGGTTCGTGCAGCATGTTGATACGGTACTGGTGCAGCGCGCCTTGCAGCCCTGAGGCGGAGGTCTGGGGTTTGTCGGAGCCTGCGCGGGATCAGGTGGGACACATCGGCCTGTCTGAGCCTGTCAGCGCCAGCCCCCACAACCCAAGCCTGCAAGGGCGCGGAATCTTTCGCGCGCTTCGCCCCGGCATTGTCGTGAACGTGTCATGGGCGGGGATGCATACGCGCTCCTGAATGGAGCCACGCATGACATCTCAATCTCTTGCGCTTTCGGGCATCGGCAAACGGTTCGGCGGCGAGGACGTCCTGAAGGGGATCGATCTCACCGTGCAGCCCGGCGAGTTTCTGTCGCTGGTGGGCATGTCGGGCTGCGGAAAATCGACCCTTCTGCGCATCATCGCCGGGCTGGAATCGCCCACCCAGGGCAGCGTGTCCATCGGCGGGCGGGATGTCACCGATGTCGATCCGTCCGACCGGAACCTCGCGATGGTGTTCCAGTCCTACGCGCTCTATCCGCATATGAGCGTGCGCCAGAACATCGAAACGCCTCTGCGGATGCGCCGCCTGCCGTTCTGGGCGCGGATGCCCTTGGCGGGGCGGATGGTGCCGGGCCGGGCGCAGACGCTGCGCGAGATCGGGGCGGAGGCCGCGCGCGCCGCCGAGCTTCTAGAAATCGGCCATCTTCTGGATCGCAAGCCCGCGCAATTGTCGGGCGGCCAGCGCCAGCGCGTGGCGCTCGCCCGCGCCCTGGTGCGCTCGCCCGCCGCCTTCCTGATGGACGAGCCCCTGTCCAATCTCGACGCCAAGCTGCGCGCCCATATGCGCGAGGAACTGACCGCCCTGCATCGCCGGCTCGGCGCGACCTTCGTCTATGTCACGCACGATCAGATCGAGGCGATGACCATGTCGAACCGGATCGCGCTCATGTCGGGCGGCCGGATCGAACAGCTCGGCACCCCGGACGAACTCTACGCGCGCCCCGCGACGCTCACCGTCGCGCGCTTCATCGGCACGCCGTCGATCAACCTTCTGCCGGTGCAGATTTCCGCCTCCGGCGAGATTTCGGCGGGAGCCGAACGGTTCGACCTGCGCGCGCCGGCGGGCACGAGCGGGACGGGAACGCTCGGCTTCCGGGCCGAGGATATCGAGCCCGCATCGAGCGGCGTCGCGGCGCGGGTCCTGCGATCCGAAACCCACGGGGCCGATCGCTTCGTGACCTGCCAGCTTCTGGGGGACGAGGCGGTGCGCCTCGTCATGCGGCAGAAGGCCGGCGAGGCCATCGGGGCCGATGCCGACGGGATCGTCCATCTGCGTTTTGCCGAGCGGCGCGCGCATCTCTTCGGCAGCGACGGCCTGCGCTGCGAGACGTCCTGCCGGGAGCGCATGGCGGCATGAGCACGGTCGCTCTCAGCCCAGCACCCGCGCGCCCCGCCGGATCGAGCGCGTCCCGCTCAAGCCGGGATCGCCGGATGGCGCGGCGCGGCCTCCTCTTCGCCGCCCCCGCCGGCCTCCTGCTTCTCGCGATCTACCTGATCCCGATGGTGGTTCTGGCCGGCTTCTCGGTGACGGACTACCGGCTCGGGGCGCTCTCGACGCATTTCGTCGGGCTCGCCAACTTCACCAAGGCCCTGCATGACGCGGTGTTTCTGCGCGCCGTCACCAACACGCTGGTCTATGCGCTGATCGTCATTCCGTTCGGTGTGTTTCTGGCGCTCGGCATCGCGCTTCTGGTGCATGGGCGCAAGCGCAGCCGCGCCTTCTGGGAGGCGGCCTATTTTCTGCCCGTCACCGCGACCTTGGTCGCCATGGCGACGGTCTGGCAGTTTCTGCTGCATCCTTCGCTCGGGCCGGTCAACGCCGCCATCAAGGCGCTGGGCTTCGAGCCGGTGGCGTTTCTGTCCAACCCCGCGCTCCTGATCCCGACCATGGCGCTGATCGGCATCTGGCAGATCCTCGGCTTCAACATGGTGCTGTTTCTGGCCGGGCTCACCGCCATTCCGCAGGATCTCTACGAGGCCGCGCGGCTCGACGGCGCGAAGAGCGCAATGGATCGCTTCTTCACCGTGACCTGGCCGATGCTGGGGCCGACCACCCTCTTCGTGGTGGTGACGACCTCGATCTCCGCCTTCAAGGTGTTCGAGACCGTGGCGGTGCTGACCAAGGGCCGGTCGGGCTCGGAAACGCTGCTCTACGCGCTCTATCTCGAAGGGTTCGAATATTCGAACACGGGCTATGCCGCCGCGCTGACGCTGGTCTTCCTCCTCTTCGTCCTGATCCTCTCGGTCGGCCAGACCCTCTATCTGGACCGGAAGGTACATTACTGATGCTTCGCCTTCGCTCCACCGCGCCACATGCGGTTCTCGCGCTCGGCGCCTTCGTCATGCTGCTTCCCTTCTACTGGATGGCGCTGACCTCGATCCGCTCGCCCGCCGAGATCTTCGACGTCTCGCTCTGGCCGATCCCCGAGCATTTCGACGCCGCCGACAATTACGCCCGCGCGATCGGGCAGGTGCCGATGGCCCGCTTCATGCTGAACGGCGTGATCGTGTGTTTCGGCATTCTGGCGGTGCAGGTGCTGACCGCCGTACCCATGGCCTATGCGCTGGCGAAGCTCCGCTTTCCCGGCCGCAAGCTCCTGCTGACGCTGATCATTGCGGCGCTCTGCGTGCCCATGCAGGCGCTGGCCCTGCCGCTCTTCGTCGGGCTCGCCAAGGCCCAGCTTCTGAACACCTATTTCGCGATGATGGCGCCCTTCTTCATGTCGGTCTTCGCCGTCTTCCTGTTTCACCAGTCCTTCCGCTCCTATCCCGATGAGATCATCGAGGCGGCGCGGATCGACGGGTTTTCCGAATGGGAGATCTGCTGGGGGCTGGTGCTGCGCGGCTCGCTCCCCTCGCTTGCCGCCTTCGCCGTGTTCTCGCTCGTGGCGCACTGGAACGATCTCTACTGGCCGATGATCGTCGTGTCGGACACCAACCTCGCGCCGCCCCCGCTCGGGATGCTGTTCTTCTCCGACGTGGAATCGGGCGCGAACTACGGCGCGCTCATGGCGGGCGCGGCCATCATCACCGCGCCGATGGTCCTCTGCTTCCTTCTCGCCCGCAGGCACTTCATCGCGGGCATCACCATGACCGGCGTCAAGTAACGCCGCCGGTCCAATACCGTATCATCTGGAGTTCATCATGATCACGACACGACGGACCGCCCTCGGCGGCCTGGCGGCCGCGCTGACCCTTTTTTCGGTGGGACTGCCGGCGTTGGCGCAGGACAAGGTCACGCTCAACGTCCTCTACAACCTGCCGGGCTTCACGAAATTCCATCAGCCTCTGGCCGATCAGTTCATGAAGGCCCATCCCGATGTGACGATCAACTTCCTCGCGCCGGCCGCCGGCTACAACGAGGGGCAGCAGCAGGTTCTGCGCGCCGCCGTCACCGGCAATCTGCCCGATGTCTATTTCTCCGGCTACAATCTGACCGGCGAACTCGTGCACACGCTGAAGCCGCGCGGCCAGATCACCGATCTCGGCCCCTTCATCCAGAAGGAAGGCGGCCAGGCCTTCATGGACAAGAACTACAGCCCGAAAATGGCCGCGCTCGGCCAGGTGGACGGCGAGCAATACGGCCTGCCGGTCAACGCTTCCTCGCCCATCATCTACATCAACGCCGATCTCGTGAAGAAGGCGGGCGGCGACCCCGAGAACATGCCCAAGACCTTTGCGGGTCTCATCGAACTCGCCGCCAAGATCCACGCGCTCGATCCCAAGATCGCCGGCATGGGCTATGACATCAACGGCTGGCCGGACGACTGGCTGTGGCAGGCGCTGATCCTGGAGCAGGGCGGCAAGGTCGTGGACACGGCCGCCAAGACGGTCGGCTTTGACAACGAGATCGGCCTCAACGCCCTGAAGCTGACGCGCCGCTTCGTCACCGAAGGCGGCCAGACCCTGCTCGACTGGGACCAGTCGCGCCAGCAGTTCGGCGCGGGCCTGACCGGCTTCATCTTTTCCACGCCCGCCCATGTTCAGACCATCGAGGGGCTGGTGGGCGATCGCTTCGCGCTGAAGACCGCGACCTTCCCGCTCGACAACGCGGAAAAGGGCGGCGTCCCGACGGGTGGCAATTCGGCCGTGATCCTGACGCAGGACAAGGCCAAGCAGGACGCGGCCTGGGACTATCTGAAGTGGATCACCGGGCCGGAGGCGCAGAACCAGATCGTGCGCATCACCGGCTATCTGCCGACCAACAAGCTCGCCACCGGGCCGGACTATCTCGCCCCCTATTATGCCGAGCATCCGAACGTGAAGACCGCCTCGCTCCAGGCCGACCGCTCGCTGCCCTGGGCCGGCTATCCCGGCGGTGACTCGGTGCGCATCTGGCGCACCCAGCGCGACATCATCGGCACGGTGATGCGCGGCGAGGTGACGCCCGAAGCCGGGCTCAAGCAGATCGTCGAGCAGACCAACGCCTTGATGAAGTAACGGCACCAGCGGCCGCGAGGGCTTGGGCCCTCGCGGCGTCTTCCTATACCGCAGGACATCTCAAGCGATGAAGATCATACAAATCACCGACACGCATCTCATGCCGTCCGGCGTGGTGGTGAACGGCGTCGATCCCGAACAGCAGCTGCGCGCCGCCGTGGCCGATATCGTGGAGCGCCATGCCGACGCCGATCTCCTCGTCATGACGGGGGATCTGGGCAATCACGGCGACCCACAGGCTTACGCCCTTCTTCGCGAAATTCTGGCGCCCGTTCCGTTCCCCATGCGCCTCCTTCTCGGCAATCACGACGACCGGCCGAACTTCATCGCGGCCTTTCCCGAGCAGCCGCTGGACGCGAGCGGCTATGTCCAGTCGCATCTCGACACGCCCTTCGGCCGCCTCCTGTTTCTGGACAGCCACGAGGCCGGCGTGATCGGCGGCATCTATGGGGATGATCGTCTGGCGTGGCTTTCGTCCGCGCTGGCCGAGGCCGGCGACCAGCCCGTCACCGTCTTCCTCCACCATCCGCCGATCGAGGTCGGCATCGCGCATTTCGACGCGATCGGAATGCATGACGAGGGGGCCGTGATGCGGGTGCTCGGCCAGCATCCCGCCGGCATCCGCCATATCGTCTTCGGGCATATCCATGTGCCGCTGGCCGGCACGAGCGCGGAGGGCATCGCCTATAGTTCGGGGCAGGCCTGCGCGCATCGCTTCATCACGGACCTCGACCGGCCCGATCTCTGGTGGACCGGCGGCCATCCCTCGTATCGCATCATCAAGCTGGATGCTCTCGGCTTCCGGGCCTATGGCGCGCAGGTGGGCGAGGTGCCGACCGTGAAAGCCACGATCTGCGCCGGCCCTTGAGAGTCAGCGGCAGGGCGACCTCGCAGGCGAGGGGCGACCTGTGCGGGACCCGACCCATGGCCGCTTGGCTTCGGCGGGAGGCACCCGGCCATCCGCCACCCCAAGGGCCGCCTCAGCCGTTCACGGGGACAAGGTGGATGGTCGCGGCTGACACGTCGTCCTCGATCCGGTCGCGCCCGCTTCGCTCGGCATCCCATGGCATGGGTCGAAGGGCTGTCGCTCCTTCCATGCCGCAGGCGCCGCGCCGACACGCCCAGCCAAAGGTCAGCGGGCCTGCGTCATCTTCCGCAAGGATCGGGATTTTCGCCCGCGCTCGCAGGCTCCCCCTTGCGCCTGTTCATGAGATCGCGGATCGCGCTCGCCTCCATCGGGCGGCCGGTGTGCCAGCCCTGCGCCTGCGACCAGCCATTGGCGCGCAGCCAGTTAAGCTGTTCGGCCGTCTCCACGCCCTCGGCGGTGGTGGTCATCGCCATCGCCCGGCCCATCTCGCCGGCGGCCCGGATAATGGCCTCGGATTGCGGCGAGCCCCCGATATCGCCCACGAAGCAGCGGTCGAGCTTGAGCTTGTCGAAGGGGAACGAGCGCAGATAGGACAGCGAGGAAAAGCCGGTTCCGAAATCGTCGAGCGCGATCCGCACGCCCGCCTCGCGCAGGGCGTGCAGCACGGCAATGTTGCGCTCGCTATCGTTCAGGAGCACGGACTCGGTGATTTCGAGTTCCAGCCGCGACGGCGCGATGCCGGCGTTCGAGAGCGCGTAGAGAACGCGCTGGGGCAGGGTCTCGTCGCGGATCTGGACGGGCGAGATGTTGACGGCGATCGTCCGGTCGTCGGGCCAAAGCGCGGCCTGCATACAGGCTTGCCGCAGAATCCAGTCGCCCATCTCGACGATCAGGCCCGTATCCTCGGCGAGCGGGATGAACTCGCCCGGCGAGATTTCGCCCAGCGTCGGATGGCGCCAGCGCACCAGCGCTTCGGCGCCCGCGATCCGCCCGGAGGCGATGTCGAGAAGCGGCTGGTAGACGAGGCGCAGTTCGCCGAGCACCAGCGCCACGTCGAGATCGACCTTCATCGTCTGCCGGGCCTGCAGGCGCTCGGCCATGCCGTCGTCGAAGGCGCGGATCGCTCCGCGTCCGTCTTCCTTGGCGCGGTAGAGCGCGATGTCGGCCGCCTTGAACAGGTCGTTGGACGAGGTGTCGGCTGGCGAGGACTTGGCGGTCCCGATGCTGGCGGCCAGCTTGATCGCGATGCCGTCCACGAAGAAGCACTCGGTGAAGCTCTCCATCAGGCGCTCGGCCAGGGCCTCGACGCTGCGCCCATCGGCGCTCGGGCGATGGATCACGGCGAACTCGTCTCCGCCCAGGCGGGCGAGAACGTCCCTCTTGCCGATCGCCGACTGGAACCGGAGCGCCACTTTTCTCAGGAGCCTGTCACCCACCGGGTGGCCCAGCGTGTCGTTCACCTCCTTGAAGAGGTCGAGGTCGAGAAGGAGTACGCTGGTGTCGCGCTCGGCCCGGTGCTCGAACGCCTCCTCCAGCGCCTTGTTGAAGAGGGCACGGTTGGCAAGGCCCGTCAGCTCGTCCCGATGCGCCTGTTCGATGAGCGCGTCGCTGGCGCGCTTGACCTCGGTGATGTCGCGAAAGAACACCGCGAGCCCATCGCTCGTGGGACAGACGTTGAGGTCGAGCCACCCGTCGCTATCGATCATCCCCGTCTCGAACCGAACGGGTCTGCCGGTTGCCAAGGCTTGTCGGTAGTGGATTTCGTAGTCGCTTCCGAGATAGTCTGGATAGATATCCCACAGGACATCCCCGATCTTCCCGTGACGCCGATCGTGTATGAACCGTGTGGCTTGCGCGTTCATGAAGGTGATGCGCCAATCCCGATCCATGACCACGACATGATCGGTCGTGCTTTCCAGCACGCGGAGCGCGAAGGCTTCGCTCTGCTTCGACGCCTCTTCGGCGACCCTCCTGTCGTGAGCGTCCTCCAGCGTACCGTACCAGCGCACGATCGATCCGTCTTCCGCCTTGCGTGGTGCGACGCGGACTTGGAACCAGCGCAGATCGCCGTTGCGCATGATGAGCCGAAAATCGGCCTGCGCGTCCTCACCGGTCGAAAGAGCCTGCTGCCAGATCTCCTTCAGGGGTTCGACATCTTCGGAATGGACGGCAGCGACCCAACCGTTCCCCAGGCATTCCTCGACGCTCAGCCCGGTCAGCACCGTCCAGAGCGGCGGAAGTTCCATGAGGTCGCCGTTCGGCGCCGCCATCCAGGGAATTCGATTGCTGAGTTCACAGGCGTAGCGGTAGCGGATGTCCTGTTCTCGGATCTGGTCTTGCAGGGCCGCGATGATCCGATCCTGAACGGCGATCCGTTCCGCCATCCTTTCGGCGGGTGGCGAGTCGATTTCGCATTCGTCCAGGGTGTTCCGCTGATGCATATCGATCACCGGGCTCCCACCCCTCAGCGCTGCCAATGTTTCGCGCTGACGATAGGGATGTCACTTAAAGATTGTGTTGCGCGGCCAACGAAATCATTCGCTCTTGCGGCGGGACGGGGGTGCGGGAGAAGAAGCGCGCGGCCGGACGCGCCGCCCTCCTTCAGGCTGGTGTCGCCCCGGTGATCCGTAGAAGATCGGCCCGTGTGCCGGGGGAGCCAGCGATGACCACGCCGCCCTCCATCATGCCGCTCCAGCTCGAGGGATCGACGATCCAGCCGCCCGCTTCCTTTACCAGAAGAAAGCCGGCATAGCAGTCCCAGGCGTTCATATGCGGCTCCCAATAAGCCGCCAGACGCCCGGCCGCGACATAGGCCAGCATCAAGGCACCGGAGCCGTTGCGGATGAACATGCCGCCTTCGGTGAGAAGCTGCTCCACGACGCGCGAGACGGTGGCGGCGGGCACGCGGTGATTGGCGCCGAGCCCCAGAATGCCGGTCTGGAGCGTCGCGCTCTCCGACACGCGGATCGGCTGGCCGTTCATCGTCGCGCCCGCCCCGCGCCGGGCGGAATAAAGCTCGTCCGTCGTCGGCGCGTAGATCACACCCGCCACGATCCGCTCGCCCTGCATCAGGGCGATGGACACGCACCACGCCGGAATGCCGAACACGAAAGGGCTCGTGCCGTCGATCGGGTCCATCACCCAGCGAAAGCCGGATGTGCCCTCCTGAAGCCCGTATTCCTCGCCGAGCAGCCCGTCCTCCGGGAAGCTCGCCGCGATGCGCTCGCGCAGCAAGGTCTCCACCTCCTTGTCGGCGATGGAGACGACATCCTGCCCGTTCATCTTCTGGTCGACCGTCAGGCGCGAGCGGTCGCGGAAATAGGATAGCGCGACGCGCCCGCCCTCCCGCGCGATGGCTTCGGCCAGCGTCTGGCGCGAGCGGATGGCGTGGTCGGTGGTTTCGTTCATGTCGGTCATGATCTCTCTCAAGCCGGGATCAGGGCGACGCCCCGCTCGTGCAGGCCGATGCCGATGGCGCTGGAAACGGGGCGCACGGTCTCGATGGCGGTATCCACCACGAAAAGGCGGCCGAGTGCGGTTTCCACCTCGTACTCGATGTGATCGCCGAGATAGGCGGCGCTGGCGACGCGTCCGTCCAGCCGGTCGGGCCGGGGCTCGCCCAGCGTAATGGCGTTCGGGCGGATCGCGAGCTGAGCCGCGCCTTCGCGCGCCGTCGCCGCGCGGATCGGATGGCGCAGCCCGCCGAGCCGGGCCTCTAGCCCGCCATCGCCCGCGCGCGCGACCTCGCAGGGCACGACATTGGCCTCGCCGATGAAGTCGGCAATGAAGGAGGAGGCGGGCGTCTCGTACAATTCGCGCGGCGAGCCGGCCTGCGCGATCTCGCCGCTCTTCATCACCACGATCCGGTCGGACACGGCCAGCGCCTCCTCCTGATCGTGCGTGACATAGACGGCGGTGAAGCCGAGGCGCTGCTGCAACTCGCGGATTTCGGTGCGCACATGGCGGCGCAGCCGCGCGTCGAGATTGGAGAGCGGCTCGTCCAGGAGCAGAACCTGCGGCTCCAGGACGAGGGCCCGCGCGACGGCGACACGCTGCTGCTGGCCGCCCGACAATTCGCTCGGCAGGCGCTCCGCGAAGCCTTCGAGGCCGACCAGCGCCAGCCCATCTTTTGCCCGCTCCAGCGCCTCGCGCTTGGAGCTTCCGCCCGAGCGCAAGCCATAGGCGACATTCTCGCCGACGCTCATATGCGGGAACAGCGCGTAGGACTGGAACACCATCGAGACGTCGCGCTCGTTGGCGGGCAGGTTGGTGACGTCCCGCCCGCCGATCAGGATGCGCCCGGCGGTGGGCTGTTCGAGCCCGGCCAGCATCCGCAGCGTCGTGGTCTTGCCGCAGCCCGACGGCCCCAGCAGCGTCACCAGCGTTCCCGGCTCGATGTCGAAGGAGAGCGAGCGGATGGCGAGGACGGCGCCGAAGCGCTTTTCGACGGCTTCGAAACGGACGGAGCCCTTGGCGGCGGTCTGGGTCATGCGACCTTCTCCTGCGAAAGCGTGGCGACAGTCGTGGGGGCTGCGGCGGCGGGCGCGGTGTTGCGCGTTTCGCGCCGCAAGGTGCGTTTGCCGACGAGGAGCTGGAACAGGCCGATGACGACGACCATCACCGCGATCAGCATGGTGGAATAGGCGATGGCGACGCCGTATTCGCCGTTCTCCGTCAGCCCGACGATATAGGAGGTCGCCATGTTGTACTGGGCGCTGACGAGGAAGATCACGGCGCTGATCGAGGTGATCGAGCGCACGAAGGAATAGACCAGCGCGGCAACGATGGCGGGCTTCAGGAGCGGCAGCACGACGCGGCGAAGCGTGGTGAAGGAATTGGCCCCCAGCGTCAGCGAGGCCTCGTCGAGGCTCCGGTCGAGCTGGCTCATGGCCGCGATGCCGCCGCGCACGCCCACCGGCATGTTGCGGAACACGAAGCAGACCACGAGGATCATCGCCGTGCCCGTCATCTCGATGGGCGGCAGGTTGAAGGCGAGCACATAGGACACGCCGATCACCGTGCCGGGAATGGCGAAGGAGAGCATCAGCACGAATTCCAGCATCTCGCGGCCCGCAAAGCGCTGGCGCACCAGAAGATAGGCCGACAGGAGGCCGACCAGGGCGGTGAGCGGGGCGGCGATCAGCGCGATCTCCATCGTCGTCCAGAACGAGTTCCAGGCAACGCCCGTCCAGCGCAGGCCGCTTTCGCCAGGGGAAACCGAGAAGGCCTTGGCGTAGTGATCCAGCGTCAGCGTGTTGTCGAGGCCGAGCGTGCGCACGAAACTGCCGAAGACGATCATGGCATAGACGGTGAGGGTAAAGACGACCCAGATCGAAACCGCGCTGACGACGATGGCGCGCAGCTTGGGGTCGAGCGGCACATGACGACCGGAATCGCCCTTTCCGGTGACGGTCGTGTAGGAGCGCCCGCGCAGCCAGAGGCGCTGGAGGAAGAAGGCCGATAGCGTGAAGGCGAGCAGGACGAGGGCGAGCACCGCCGCGCGGGCCGGGTCGTTCTGCGCGCCGACGACGGCGAAGAAGATTTCGGTCGAAAGGACGCCATGGCTGCCGCCGAGCACCAGCGGATTGCCGAAATCGGCCATGCTTTCGATGAAGCCCACCAGAAAGGCGTTGGCGAGGCCGGGGCGCATCAGCGGGAAGGTGACGGTCCAGAAGGTGCGCCAGCGGTTGGCGCGCATGGTCTGCGCGGCCTCCTCCATGGCGGGGCTGATGCCTTCCATGACGCCGATCAGCACCATGAAGGCGATCGGCGTGAAGCTCAGCATCTGCGCGATCCAGATGCCGGGCAGGCCATAGAGCCAGCGCCCGCCATCGAGGCCCGTCAGCGTCAGAATGGTCTGCGTGACGACGCCCGAGCGCCCAAAGAGGAGGATCAGCACGAGGCCGATCACGAAGGGCGGCGTGATGATCGGCAGGATCGTCAGAAGGCGCAGGAGGCGCTTGAAGGGAAAGCCGGTGCGCGTGGCCACCAGCGCGAAGGCAAGGCCGAGGATCGTCGTGCCGAGGCCCGTGCAGATGGCGAGCGTCACCGTGCGCCAGGAGAGGCCGCAATTGCCCGAGCCCGTCAGGCAGGCGAGCGACCAGATCGAGGGGTCCTGGATATTGGTGAGGAAGCTCGTGGCGTCGAACGAGCCGTCGAGCGCCTGGAACGCGCCGGCAAAGAGGCTCGCCAGCGGATAAAGGACGAAGGCCGTGACCAGCGCGACCACCAGCGCGATGGCCGACAGGACGAAGGCATCGCCCCGCAGGCGACCGCGCTCGGCCAGACCAAAGGAGAGAAACAGAAGAAAGGCCAGGGCGAGGGCGAAAGCGCCGAGGCCGAAGGGCGGCTGGCCGTCCTCCAGCGGGCCGAACAGGGATTCCCAGCCGCTCCAGTTCCAGCCGCCATAGCCGATCGCCAGCCCTTCCGCGACGAGACAGGCAAGGCCGATGCCGCCGACAGCGGCCAGCCACCGCCCGCGCCGCTCGCCGGGCGGCGTGAAGCGCAGGGCGAGCGCAGCCGCGATGGCAAGCGCCAAAGGCACGAGCCAGAGCGCGGAGCGCACTCCGATCTGCACCAGAGCGGGCGCGGCCTCCGGCGCGAGCGGCCAGGAGGCGACCCAGCCCCCGTTCCAGATGCCGCCCTCCAGCCCGTACCAGGGCAGGAGCGCGAAGGCGACGAGGGCGAGCAGCAGCGCGCCGTCGAGCCGGCGAACACGCGAATCCATCGGCAAGTCCTCCCGTTGACTGAGACAGGCGGGCGCTCATCCAGCGCCCGCCGACGTCGGATCAGTTGGCGGAGGCGCCGATCTCGCGGTCCCAGCGCTCCAGAAGCGCCTTGCGGGTCTCGGCATTGCCGTATTTGGCGAAGTCGTAGTCGATCAGCTTGATCTCGCCGAGCTTGGGCGCTTCGGGCGGCACGGTGGCGCTCTTGTTGGAAGGCAGCTGGAAACTGTCGGCCTCGGCGGCCTTGGACTGCACCTCGGCCGAGAGCGCCCAGTCGTAGAAGATCTTGGCGTTCTCGAGATTCTTGGCGCCCTTGACGATCGACATGGAGCCGACCTCGAAGCCCGTGCCCTCGCACGGGGCGACCGTCTTCACCGGGAAGCCCTGCTTGGTCATCGCCACCGCGTCATGCATGAAGACGATGCCGATGCCGGTCTCGCCGCGCGCCGCCGCCTTGACCGGGGCCGAGCCGGACTTGGTGTATTGCGTGACATTGGCGTTGAGTGCCTTCTGATAGGCGAAGGCTTGGTCCTCGCCCATCAGCTGCACCAGTGTCGCGAGCGCGGTATAGGCGGTGCCCGACGAGTTCGGATTGGCGATCTGGATTTCGCCCTTGTATTTCGCGTCCGTCAGGTCCTTCCAGCAGGCCGGGGCGTCCAGCCCCTTCTTGGCGAGGATCTCGGTGTTGTAGCCCCAGCCGAGCGCGCCGGAATAGATGCCGACCGTGCGATAGCCCGACACTTCGGCCTGTTTCTGCGCCCAGGGCTGAAGATGCTCCAGCATGGGGGACTTGTATTCCGCCGTCAGCTTGTCGTCGGCGGCCTGAAGATGCGGGTCGCCCGTGCCCGCCCACCAGAGATCGGTCTTGGAATTGCGCGCTTCGGCGCGAAGCCGGGCATAGGCCTCGCCCGAACTCATGCGCACCATGTTGACGTCGATGTCGTGATCGGCCTCGAACAGGCGCTCCATCAGCTCGCACCATTTCACGTCGGCGGCGCAGATCAGGTTCAGCGTTCCGGCTGCCTGAGCGGGAAGGGGAGCGGACGCCGCTCCCACGAGCATGGCGGCGATGAGAAGTTTGGTGCGCATTGTCGAGCCTCCCAGCATCGTTGGTACTTTGCACTCCTGTGCAAGCTCGGCGTTTCGATCCGGATTGTCAACCTTTCCGAGTTCTGCCATCGTCGCCACTGTTGACGTTGCACGGCCTTGCAGACAAAACGATGACGAAACACAAGGGATACGATGAGGCGGCGCGTCCGGTCGCCTTTGCCAGCGCGCAGGAAGTGGCGCGGCTGGCGGGCGTCTCGCGCTCGGCGGTGTCGCGCGCCTTCACGCCGGGCGCCAGCATCTCGCCCGACACGCGCGCCAAGGTCGAGGCCGCCGCAGCCGAGCTCGGCTACCATGTCAACCATCTGGCGCGCGGGCTGATGCGCCAGCAGACGGGGATCGTCTGCCTGGTCGTCGCCGACATCCACACGCCCTATCTGTCGAGCCTGATCGAAACCCTGTCGCGCGTCCTGCAGGAGGCCGGCAAGGTCGTCATGGTGCTGAACGCGGGGCGCGCCTCCGGGCGGGTGGACGAGGCACTGCGCCAGACGCTCAACTACCGCGCCGACGCGACCCTGGTTCTGTCGGGCACGCCCTATCGCTCGATCGCGCAAAGCTGCCTCGACAGCGGCCAGCGCCTGATCCTTCTCAATCGCGACGACCACTTGCCCGGTACGGTCAATCTCTCGGTGGACAGTGCGCGCGCCGCCCGCACCGCCGCCAACCTGTTTCTACGCGCGGGCTATCGGCGCCTCGCCCTCGTCACCTCGGGGATCGGAACCCCCAGTCTCACCGCTCGGCGGGACTGTTTCCTCGCCACCGCGCGCGAGGCGGGCCGGCAGGTCGCCGTCTGGGAGGGCGGGGCCACGGCCTATGAGAGCGGCCTTCAGGGGGGAACCGAGCTGTTCGCCTCCGACGATCCGCCCGACGCCGTCTTTGCCGTGACCGATCTTCTGGCCTGCGGCGTTCTGGACGCCGCGCGCCATCGCTTCGGCCGCAGCGTGCCGGGGGAGGTCGGCGTGATCGGGTTCGACGATATCGAGCAGGCGGGCTGGGCCTCCTACGATCTCACGACCTTCGCCCAGCCCGTGTCCGACATCAGCCAATGGATGGTGCGCATCGTCGCGGGCGGCGTTGTGGACGAGCCGGCGGATCGGGTGTTCGAGGCCCCGCTCGTCTGGCGCTCGTCGGTGGCGCGACAGTTGTAATCGCTCGGCCCACGGCGCTTTTCGCGGGCGGGACGAACGAGCCTTCAGACCGGTCGGGACGTGCGGGTGCGTGAGGCTCCGCCGTGTTGCTCAGCCCGCTTCCTCGACTGCCGGAGTGTCCAAGGATGGGCTCGGCGGCCGGAGGCGGGGTCGTCGGAGCCTCCGCCCCGTCCACGCCTCCGGCCGATGGCCGCCTTACGCGCTCATCCGATCGAACGCGTCATCCAGATCGAGGCTCATCCCCGGCTTCTTCGCCGGCGATGCGGCGGCGGCCTTGGCCGCGTGCTGGTGTCCGAACTCACTCACCCGCTCCTGCAAGGCACGCACGGCCTGCTGGCGATCCGGCTTCCGGGGGGCAGGGGCCGAGGGTGCCGTGGGGGCAGGGGTGAGGGCCGCGCCGGTCTTGAAGAAGCTGGTGCGCTCGCTCAGGCGATAGGCTTCCGTCGACAATTGGCTGGCGGTCGCCGCCATCTCGTTGGCCGCGCCGGCATTCGACTGTGTGACCTGATCGAGCTGGACGATGGACTGGTTGATCTGCTGGATACCGATCGACTGCTCGCGGCAGGCGGCCGAAATTTCCGCCACCAGCTCCGAGGTGCGTCGGATGTCGGGAACCAGCATGTCGAGCATCCGGCCCGCTTCGTCGGCGACGGCGAGCGTGTCGCCCGAAAGATGGCTGATCTCGCCCGCCGCCTGCTGGGAGCGCTCCGCCAGCTTGCGCACTTCCGAGGCGACCACCGCAAAGCCCTTGCCATGCTGGCCGGCGCGCGCCGCCTCGATGGCCGCGTTCAGCGCCAGAAGGTCGGTCTGACGCGCGATTTCCTGAACCACCGTGATCTGCGCGGCGATGGTGCGCATGGCCTCGACGGATTTGGCGACGGCTTCGCCGCTGCGTTCGGCGCTGGTCGCGGCCTGCGCCGCGATCTTTTCGGTCTGCGAGGCGTTCTCGGCGTTCTGCCGGATGTTGGACGACATCTGCTCGACAGCCGCCGAGGCTTGCTCGGAGGCCGCCGCCTGCTCCGACGAGCCGGACGAGAGCTGCTCGGCGGTGGCCGCCGCCAGGGACGAGCCTTGCTGAACCTGCGTCGTGGATGCGGACACGGAGCCGGCGATGTCGAGAAGCTTGTCGCGCATGTCGCTCATGGCGCGCTGAAGATCGGCGATCTCGTCATTTCCCTTCACGGCGATCGGCTGGGACAGGTCGCCGGAGCCGATCGTCCTCGCCACATGGATGGACCGCGACAGGCCCCGCGACACGGACAGGGCCATCCACACCGCGGCAGCCGTACCGGCCAGGACGGCCGCGCCGACGATCAGGATGAGGAGGTTGCGCGTCGATCTATAGCTCGTATCGGAATCCGTCAGGAACGCCTGCGTCATCTGATCGCCCCGTGTGTCCAGGGCGTCGATCCGCGCGGCGGCCGCTTCGGTGCCGGGAACCAGTTTGTCGGCGATCAGGTCCGCCATCTTGGCTCCGAGATTCTGGAGCCCGATATCGGCCTGGGCGCGAAAATCCTCGAAGGCCGTATTCCAGCCGTTGCGCAAACCCGCGACCTCGGCCGATGACGCAGACCCCAGCAGGGTTTCGAGCTTCGCCCAAGCCTGCGCAAGCTGGCCGTTGGTCTTGTCGAGATCCGCGCTCAGGTTGTCGAGTTCGGTTTGCTTGTCGAGCAACAAGGCACCGACCGTGTCCAAGCGCGCGCGATCCATGAGGCCGAAGATGGTCTGAGCGGTGATCTGCCAGTCCGGCGAGCCGGAGCGGCCGCTGCTCTGCCCGAGCGCTGTCAGGTGCGCCTTCAAGGCCTCGACGGACTCGTTGGTGGACCGGAAGACGGTCTTGGCGCCTCCGGCATCGTATTTCAGGCCGGTGGCGATGGTTTCGTCCGAGATTTGCCGCAGCGCGTCGAGAGAGGGGCGCAGATCGGCGAACTCCCGGCGACCCGCTTCATCCATGATGGAGAACGCCGCATCCATGTTTCGATCGATGGCCTGCCAGGCGCTTTGATAATCTCTCTTGGCCTGATTGGCGGATGTCTCGTCGTCGGTCGCCAAGGTCAGAAGCACGGAGCGACGAATATCGGACAAGGCCTTGGCCATATCGCCGGTCTGGCTGTTCAGCGCAAACGGCGAATCCACGAAACGTTTGAACGTTCCGTTGCTGTCGCTCAAGCTTTGCACGCCGATATAGCCGACAGCCGCAGTCAAGGCCAAGATGGCTGCAAAGCTGACGCCAAGCTTCAACTTCATCGTCATGCGCATTTTTTTGGCGATCCTCATGAAACTTCGGTCGACTTAATTTTCAGGGTGGCAAAAGAAGCGTCAATATGCTTCCCATGCTGGGATTAATATTCGATCAAGCCAATTCGATTCGAAACTTCCGAAATGGGTTTGCGAATACGAAAGGCGGCCGCATCGCCTGTGCGAGGCAGGGAACCGCCGGATGATCGCGGCGCAGACGCGGACCCGTCGATGTTTCGTAAGACGCGTTATGGAACCTGAGAGGCGGATCTGGCGGCGCGCGTGGCTCGACGGCCGCTCGCCGCCAAACGCAGGCGCACATCCGCTCGCGACGATCGAGCCGTCTGCGCTGCGCGGTCCTTCGGCTGTGGAGCGGTTACGGGGCGCACGCGCCAAGCCGTCGCGCCGTCTTGGGGCTATTGGGTCTTGGCGCCCTTCACCCAGCACCCGTCTTCGGCCCAATCTTCTCGACCGCCCTCTCGCCGAAGCCTTGCATCCCCGCACGCACTTCCCGACAAAGGTCATAGGTCTCGCTCAGGATGGGAGCGAACCGCTCCGTTTCGCACCGGACGTGCGACGAGGACGAGGATGGGTTCCGCGATGACGCCAGCCGAACAGACGCGTTTCAAGCCACTCGATTCCGGCGTCGTGCCGCGCTTTGCCGGTTCGGCGACTTTCATGCGCCTGCCGCAGGCCCGGCCGGACGAGGTGGATATCGCGCTGGTCGGCGTGCCCTTCGACGGCGGCGCGACGAACCGGACGGGCGCGCGCCACGGGCCGCGCGAAATCCGCAATCAGTCGAGCCTCGTGCGGGCCGTGCATCACGTCACCGGCCTCTCGCCCTTCGATGCCTTACGCATCGCCGACTGCGGCGACGCGCCGGTCAACCCGCTCGATCTCATGGCGAGCTTTGCCTCGATCGAAGCCTTCTTCCGCGAGATCGCAGATGCGGGCGCGCGACCGCTCACCGCCGGAGGCGATCATTCGATCACGCTCCCGATCCTGCGCGGCCTTCACCGGGGCGAGCCGGTCGGCCTCATCCATTTCGACGCCCATTCCGACACGTTCGACGACTTCTTCGGCCAGCGCTACAATCACGCGACGCCCTTCCGGCGGGCGATCGAGGAAGGCTTGATCGACCCCAAACGTTCGATTCAGATCGGCATTCGCGGCGCGATCTCCTCGGCGGCGAATTTCGACTATGCCCGTGAGGCCGGCATCCGCATCGTCTTCATCGAGGAATTCGCCGAACGCGGCGTCGCCTCCGTGATGGACGAGGCGCGCCATCTCGTGGGCGATCGCCCAACCTATGTCTCGTTCGACATCGACGGGATCGACCCGTCCTTCGCGCCTGGAACCGGTACGCCGGAGATCGGCGGCTTCACGACCCGCGAAGCGCAAGCCATGGTTCGCCGCCTCGCCGGGCTCGACATCGTGGGCGCCGATCTGGTCGAAGTCTCGCCGCCGCTCGACCCGACCGGGCTCACGGCGCTGACCGGCGCGACGATGATGTTCGAACTTCTCTGCGCCATGAGCGGCAATCCCTGATCCGGCATCGGGCCGGCGATCAGTCCAGGATCACATGCGGGACGAAGCGCGACAGGTTCCAAGACAACCGGCGGACGGTGGCGGACCGGGCCTGACGCTTCCCGCCGAGCGTTCCAGGCGTCTACCGGCCGCCCTTGGTCGCGGAATGAAAGTCGGCAGGCTTGTTGGCGACCCATTTGACGAAGCGCGCGACCGCCTCGTTGTTCGTCAGCGCGATGCCCATTTCCGCGTGGCGGACGAGTTCGCTGGCCGAGAAATTGGCGTCGATGGTTTCCCGGCAGATCGGATGGACGGGCACGGTGTCGCGCCCGCCCCGGCTCTTGGGGATCGGGTGAAAGCGATCCACGGTCTTCCCGAGCGGGCGTCCGCAGAGCCAGCAGGGCTCCGCTGGCGTCTCCTCCACGGCCTCGTCGGCGATCCAGTCCGCGTCCCGGTTCTTGCGTGCCATCAGGCAATTCCTATCCTGCGATCCGCGAGCGCTCCATCGACTGAAGGCCCCATCAGTCCTGCGGCGAGTGATGGGGCGGAGCATGGCGCTCGGTCAAGCGGCAGCGACGTGTCCGATGGTCACCGGGCGCTTCCGGGCGGTGCGCCGATCGTCGCCAGTCGCGCAGCGGCGCAGCGTGGCGCGGCGGGTCACGACACCCGACCGCGCCGCCCGCTATGCCGCCGGTCAGACCCACAGCCTCTTTACGGCGGATCGGATGAATGGCCAGTTCGGCTCGCGCGCGATCGCCTCCACCGTCCCGAACTCGCGGCTTCTCTGCGCGACCGCACGGCTGCGCTCTGCGTCACCCATGATGTCGCCGTCGTGGCGCGGGTCGCCGACCGGCTCATTGGCCTGCACCGTGGCAAGCTGATGGAAACCGGCGAAGTGGGCCGCCTCATCACGCAATGGCAAGGCGATGCCAAGCGCCGGCTTGTGGCCGAGCGCGAGCGCTGTCGGGCACGGGCGTGCCTTATCAGCCCGGCCGGCCGCTGCCGAGGGTCGAAAGCGTGACGGCCGAAACGGGCCGGCCGCCGATCGCGAGACGTTTCATCTCACGGGCGAGCACGTCGCCTTCGAGAACGGCGTGGAAGTGCATCGGCGGGTCTGGGACGAGCGCGTCGCGCGCGACCACCTGTAGGGGGCGCGGCAAGCCGAACGGAGCGCGCTGCTGCGCACGGCAGAGGCCCGATGATCTGGGCCTCTGCCGTAACTTGACGCCTTAGCTCCGCAGGCCCGGCGCTTCCTGGCCGGTGCGCTCGACATATTCGGAATAGCCGCCGCCATAAAGATGCGGGCCTTCGGGCGTCAGCTCCAGCACACGGTTGGAAAGCGCCGCCAGGAAGTGGCGGTCGTGGCTCACGAACAGCATCGCGCCCTCATAGCGCTGAAGCGCCTCCACCAGCATCTGCTTGGTGGCGATATCCAGATGGTTGGTCGGCTCGTCGAGCACGAGGAAGTTCGGTGGGTCGAACAGCATCTGGGCCATGACCAGCCGCGCCTTCTCGCCGCCCGAGAGCACCCGGCACTTCTTCTCCACATCGTCGCCCGTGAAGCCGAAGCAGCCGGCGAGCGCGCGCAAGGGGGCTTGGCCCGCCTGCGGGAAGTTGTCTTCCAGCGATTGCAGAACCGAGCGCTCGCCGTCGAGCACTTCCATCGAGTGCTGCGCGAAATAGCCCATCTTGACGCTCGGGCCGCGCGAAACCGTCCCGGCATCGGGCTCGGAAGCGCCGGCGATGAGCTTGAGAAGCGTCGACTTGCCCGCCCCGTTCACGCCCATGATGCACCAGCGCTCGCGCCGCCGGACCTGGAAGTCGAAGCCCTCGTAGATGGCGCGCTCGCCATAGCGCTTGTGAACGCCCTTGACGGTGGCGACGTCCTCGCCCGAGCGCGGTGCGGGCTGAAACTCGAAGCGCACGGTCTGCTGACGCTTGGGCGGCTCGACGCGCTCGATCTTGTCGAGCTTCTTGACGCGGCTCTGCACCTGCGCGGCGTGGCTGGCGCGCGCCTTGAAGCGCTCGATGAAGGCGACTTCCTTGGCCAACATCGCCTGCTGGCGCTCGAACTGCGCCTGCTGCTGCACTTCGGCGATGGCGCGCTGCCCGCGATAGAATTCGTAGTCGCCGGAATAGGAGGTGAGCGCCCCGCCGTCGATCTCGATGATCTTGGTGACGATACGGTTCATGAACTCGCGGTCGTGCGAGGTCATCAGGACCGCGCCGTCGAAGCCCTTGAGAAAGCTCTCCAGCCAGATCAGGCTCTCCAGATCTAGATGGTTCGAGGGCTCGTCGAGAAGCATGATGTCGGGGCGCATGAGCAGAATTTTTGCCAGCGCCACGCGCATCTTCCAGCCGCCCGACAGCGCGCCGACATCGCCGTCCATCATCGACTGGCTGAAGCCTAGACCATCCAGCACCTCGCGGGCGCGCCCGTCCAACGCATAGCCGTCCAGCTCGTCGTAGCGTCCCTGCACTTCGCCGTAGCGGGTGACGATCTCGTCCATCTCGTCGGCGCGATCGGGATCGGCCATGGCCGCTTCCAGCTCGGCCATCTCGGCGGCCAGCGTGCTGACCGGCCCGACGCCGTCCATGACCTCGACCACCGCGCTGCGGCCCGTCATGTCGCCGACATCCTGGCTGAAATAGCCGATGGTCACGCCGCGATCCACCGAGACCTGCCCCTCGTCGGGCAGTTCCTGGCCGGTGATCATGCGAAACAGCGTGGTCTTGCCCGCGCCGTTGGGGCCGACGAGACCGATTTTCTCGCCGCGCTGGAGCGCCGCCGACGCCTCGATGAAGACAATCTGCTTGCCGTTCTGCTTGCCGATGTTTTCAAGGCGGATCATCAGGGAATTCCAGGTCGATGCGAGGAGGAAGCCGCCTCAAACCATCCCAATGCCCCCCGCGCAAGGGGCCGCTGCGTCATATGTCGCGTTTTGCCGGGGCGCGGGCGCCCTGGCACCATCGAGGCGGCCCCACTGCGGGCAAGCGGCTCAATCCACCCCTCGGCCATGGGGGCCCCGGGCGAAAGCCCGCCCGGGGTGGCCTGCGAGGCCGACCCGGCCGCGTCTGCGAACGGGTTCTCAGGTCTGCGAACGGGTGCTCACAGCCACCGGAAGCGCGCGAGGAAGCCCCCAGGCTTCTTCGGCGCCAGCAGGGCAACGGGGCTGTAAACCGGGATCGGGTTGGGCTTGAACTGGATACGCCCCTGGCTCACGCGCCCGATTTCTTCCATCTTGCCGTTGACGATATCGCGGACATAGTGGTGCTTGCCGCCGGAGCCGTCCTTGACGAAGGAGTCGATCCGGCCGACATAGCCGTAGAAGGTGCAGGCTCTGTATCCCCGCTTGTACATCTCGTCGGCGACGAGGCGCGCGAACGGATGCCCGACGCATTCGGGGTCGGAGCCCACCAAACCCGACTCCGCGCTGTGGCAGTTGAAGAGCTTGATCTTTCCGGAGAAGGATTTCGGAAGACCGCTTTCGATGAGCCGGTCCACCATCGTGACATAGTCGATCCGCTCCCCTCCCCGGCCGCCCTCGATCGACCGGAAGCCAGCCATCCCGTGGCCCCGGATGTAGACGCTCTCCCGATCCAGCGACATCACGAAGGCGTTGCGCCGACCGGGCTGATACCAGACGGGAATGGCGATATTGCCCTTCGACGCCTCGTGATCGACGTCCTTCATGAGCTTGTTCATGTCCGCGCCACCGGCCGTCCCGTACTCGAACTGGGCGCAGATGAAACTGGGATGGCTGGGATCATAGGGCATGTAGTAGATCTTGTCGGACATGCGTATCCTCGTCTGCGAGCCGTTTTGGCGTCGGAACAACGTCAGGCTATCGTCTGCGTGAGGCCGTCTTGACTGGTCTGTCCGCGCCCGTGGTTCGACCCATACCTGTGCGCGCGCGAGCGGGGCGTCAGGCGCGTCTGAGCTGCGGCTCGTCCGAGACCGACGGGTAGGGGCTGGCGTGCGCGGATCGGCGGAACTGTTCGCGCCAGTCGCGCGGCGTGCAATCGTGTCGCTTGCGGAAGGCCCGGTTGAAGCTGCTCACCTGATCGAAGCCGACCGCCAGCGCGATCTCGCGGATCAGCCGTCTGTCTTTCGTGTCCCGAAGGGCTATCGCCGCCTGCTCGATCCGCAGGTTCGTGACATGGGCGAGAATGCCCTCCTCCTCCGCGAAGGCGCGGTAGAGCGTCGAGCGCGAGGCGCGCACCAGCGCCGCGACCCGCGCCACGTCGAGGTCGGGCTCGCGGTAGCGCTGCCGGATGATCCAGAGAGCGTCGGCGCGCAGCTGGGACAGACGGGCGTCTTCGGCCGCCGACAGCGAACCCGTCTGGTTGAGCGAGGAGAGAATCGTGTCCGTCAGCGCCGCGCCGGCTTCCGCCCCCGCCTCGTCGCTCATGCCGGGCAATTGCTGCAGCAGGCCGACAACTTGGCGAACCAGAGGCTCGGCGTCCTTGCGGGACAGAACGAGGCCGTGCAGCCCGTCGATCCGAGGAATATGGCGCTGGATTTCGCTTCGCTCGAAGACGAGAAGAACGCTGTGGCTGTTGGTGGACACGTGCTGGAAGGCGGACGCGAAATCCAGAACGAGGACACAGCCCGGACCGCCCCGATAGCGGCCCGCCTGTGTCTGCCCGCCATAGCGCCCGCTGAGGCACACGGAAAGGACGACGGGATGGAACCCGTCCGACCCGATCGCCTCGTCGGTTCGGCGGCAGGTCCGCGCCGAATGATGGATGTCGCTGAGAAAGAGCGATCCCAAGGCGAAGGTTCGCGCGCGCGAGGAGAACGCGCCGTCGGCCGGATCGATCTCCATCAATCCTGCGACGCAGGGAAACGGCTGTCTCTGCCAGGCATCGCATCGCTCGCGAGGCGAAAAGGGACCGGTCGTGAACTCGTCGAACCGCATGAAACGCTGCACTCCCCCGGCATGTGCGGGCCAATCGCAGGCGGGTTCGATAGGGCATGCGCATCCGGCCGAGGCCGGAGGACAGACGCACGACAAACCCGGCCAAGCCGCAAACAGAATTTCTCATTTTGAAATTTGCATAGGGTACGTATTGATCGCCCCTATTGATTTATCGCGCTCCAGGTTTCCTCAGCGTCCAGTTCAGAACGGAAATCGACATCTTGATCGAATGCGAATATGCCGCAGACGGAGGCGTGTTGTGCTGGTTGATCGTCCAGCCAATTCGCGCCATTCCAGATCGACATATATCCTGTTCTGATCCATAAAGATCAGACCAAGGTCAACTGATCAAGATTTAGTCGAATACATCCCAAGAATTCGTGACTTTGTTTTAATTTTCTGTCTTTTACTTCAGAATCGAGACATTCGTGCCGAAACATTCTGTGACACCGACAAAACATGACGGCGCGGAGAAGGTCAATCTTGCCGGTGCGGCATCGGACAGTGCGTACCCGCATGAGGCGCATTTTGAGACGTTCTGTCCGCCCGAGGGGGGTGTCAGACCGGAAAGAGCCGCCCAGGGATCGAACATTCGCCTGCAGCTCGACCGGAGCAGCGGGGATGCCGAGTGGCGCATCGCGGCCTGGCAGGAGGTGATGTCGGGCAGCGGACTCGTCGAGGTGCGACCGGAGGATCGCGACGACTTCACCGGCCGGTTCCAGTCGCGCGCGATCGGCGACCTCATGACGCTGCGCGTCACGGCCAGCGATTTCCGCCTGATCCGCGACGCCGACATGGCCGCGCGCATCGAGACGGATTACGCGCTGATCAATCTCCTCGAGCAGGGCCATGTCACGGGCTCGGCGAACGGCCGGCGGTTCGAGGTCGAGCCCGGCGCGGTCTGCATCACGCGGCTGACCAGCCTGATGGATGTTGCAATCCTCGGGGCGGACTGGCTGGCGCTGCTCGTTCCGCTCGCCGCCCTGGAGAGCTGCAAGGCCTGGCGCGAGACGCTGAACGGGCGGGTCTTCGCGCCGGACTCCGTGCCGGCGGTTCTGCTCGGCCATCACCTGCGATCCATGCTGGCGCTGCCCGAACCGCTGGCGGGCCGGCGCGCCGAGCAGATCGCCAGAACCAGCCTCGGCTTCGTTGCAAGCTGCCTCGGGGGCGGCCCGCCGCCGCTCCGCCCCGCGCAGCGCGAGGACAAGGGACTGCGGGTGCGCCAGTATATCACCGAGCATCTCGGCGATCCCGCTCTCGACCCGGCGGCGATCTGCCGGGAATTCGCCTTGTCACGATCCCAGCTCTATCGGCTGATGGGCAGCCAGATGAACATCGCCGCGATCATCCGGCAGCAACGCCTGCAAGGCGCGCATGAGGACATCGCCCAGACGGTCGGCACGATCGACGAGATCGCGCAGCGCTGGGGCATTCCCAATCTGCGCAGCTTCCGGCGCGCCTTCGTCCGCGAGTTCGGCTATTCGCCCAGCGAGTTGCGCGCACGCCATCGCCCGCAGCCCGGCCAGCCGAAACCCGTCCCCAAACTCGGCTCCGTGCTCAATCGCTGGATGCAGGGGCAGTAGGCCCCTACCTTCGTCCGCCGCGAAACGCGCGCCGTGAGACGCAGGGTCAAGTTCTGCCGGCGTTTCGGGAATGCTTTCTCGCCCGGCTGCGTCTAGAAGAACGGGTCTCCCCTTCTGGATGCGGTGCGTGAACAGCCTCAGGGTCAAGATCTTCGTCGGCGTCATCGCCATTCTGGCGCTCATGGCGGGCGGCATCATGGCCTATTCGCAGCGCGCCGTGCGCTCGGCCATGGTGGATGCCGAACAGCGATCCGTCGAGAATGTCCTCCAGATGGCGGAACTCGCCATCCGCAGCCAGTATCTCCAGCTTCTGTCGGACAAGGTCGGCACGATTCAGGATCGCAAGGCGGCCTTCCGCCAGTTCGGCCAGACCGTGCGCTCGACGCTCGACACGCTGGCCGCCCAGGCGCAGCGCGCCGGAACCAGCGACGAGGCCGCGCGCGCCAACGCGCTCGACTGGCTGGCCGGCCTCTCGCCGGTCGCGGGCGAATACAGTTTCGTGTTCGACCGCGCGGGCCGCGCCGTGGTCTATCCCGACGCCGCGATGGTGGGCCAGGATCTCTCGGGCTTTCGCGACATTCGCGGCCGAAGCGTGACGCAGACCGCCTGGAGCGACAGCGAACTCTACGGCTCCAGCTTCCTCACCTATGCATGGAAGGCGATGAAGGGCGAGGCGACCGAGCCGAAATACGGGCTCTTCGTGCCCTTTCCCCGCTGGGGCTGGATGATCGGCATTGTCGGCGATGTCGCCGATCTCCAACGCGAAACGGATGTGCGCCGCGCCGAGCTGGTGGAGCGCCTGCGCTCCAGCCTCGGCTCGCTCCAGATGGCGGGCAACGGTTTCGTCTTCGTGTTCGACGGCAGCGGGCGGCCGGTCGTCGCGCCCAAGGGCGGCGAGGACGGCTGGATGGCGCCTGCCGTCTTAAGCGAACTGAAAGCCATGGCCTCCGATGGCGACGCGCCCTCGCGCCTTGCCCCCCTGCCCTCGGCCGGGCCGGATCAGGGCGCGGAGGCGCAGGTCTTCCGGCTGAAGGCGCTCGACTGGTATGTCGCGGCGATCGTTTCCTCCGCCGCGCTGGCCAAACCCGCGCAGGACCTGATCCTGAGCCAGGGCTTCGTCTTTGCCGGCGGCAGTCTTCTGGCGGCGGTTCTCGCCTGGTTCCTGGCGCAGCGCATCAGCCGGCCCCTGGTGGCGCTGACGCACCGGGCCCGCGCCCTGCCGCAGACCGACTTCACGCAGGCCCCGCCCAAACTTCTCACCGAGCGACGGCTCGAAGGGCGGGACGAGATCGGGCGGCTCGCCAGCGCCTTCCACTTCATGGAAGATTCGCTTTATCGCAACGTCCAGACCGTGATGCGCGTCACGCAGGAGCGCGAGCGCATCGAGGGCGAGTTGAACGTCGCGCGCGATATTCAGCTCGGCCTCCTGCCGAAGATCTTCCCCGCCTTTCCCGACCGCTCCGAGATCGACATTCACGCCGCGCTCGTCTCGGCCAAGGAGGTCGGCGGCGATCTCTACGATTTCTACTTCATCGACGACCGCCATCTCTGCTTCACGATCGGGGATGTGGCGGGCAAGGGCGTGCCGGCCGCCTTGTTCATGGCGATCACCAAGACGCTGATCAAATCGGCGGCCGACCGCTTCCCCGATCCCTGGCAGATGATGGCCGCCGTCAACGACACGCTGGCGAGCGACAATCCGAACTCGATCTTCGTCACCAGCCTGATCGGCGTTCTCGATTGTCTGACGGGTGAGATCCGCTATGCCAATGGCGGGCACAATCCCCCGCTCGTGATCCGCGAGGGCGGGCGCGTGGAGTGCCTACGCCCGATCAGCGGGCCGGCGCTGGGCGTGGTCGAGGGCATGGACTACGAGCCGCTCGCCACGCATCTCAAGCCCGGCGAGACGCTGGTTCTCTACACGGACGGCGTGACCGAGGCGATGAACGCGCGCGACGAGCTGTACGAGGACGAGCGCCTCCTTCAGCTTCTGGAAGCGCAGGACCCCTTCCTGCCGACCGAAATGCTGGTGCAGCGGATCATGGCCGACGTGCAGGCCCATGCCGGCGGCACGCCGCAATCCGACGACATCACGCTCGTCGCCCTTCGCTTCCACCAGCCGTCCAAGAGGTCGTCATGATCCGCTCGCTTCGCCTCCGCGCCTGGTTTTTAGGCCTCGCCCTTCTGATGCCACTGGCGGCCCAAGCGCAGACGCCCGCGCCGGACGCGGCGGCCCCAGCGCCCGCTCAGGCGCGCGTGTTTCCCTCCGAGCCCCGCCTCAAGCCGGACGGCACGAAATGGCGCATCGGCTATTACGAGGGCGGCCAGTACAAGGATTACGAGACGATCCTCAAATCCACGGTGCGCGGCCTCATGGCGATCGGCTGGATCAAGCCGACCGAACTGCCCGTCGGCAACAATCCCGAGCCCGGCGGCTTCTGGCGCTGGCTCTCGGCCCATGCGGTAAGCGACTATGTGGAGTTTCCCGCCGACGCCTATTTCGCGGCGGGCAATTTCGACAAGGAGAAGCGCCCGCTCGTGAAGGCCGAGCTTTTGGATCGGCTGACGACGCGCGGCGACATCGACCTGATGCTGGCGCTCGGCACCTGGGCGGGGCAGGACCTCTCGACGGATGCGATCTCGACGCCCGTGGTGGTCGCCTCCACCAGCGACCCGATCGGCTCCAAGATCATCAAGAGCGAGACGGATTCAGGCCACGACCACCTGAACGCCAAGGTGGAGCCGCAGCGCTACGCCCGGCAGGTGGAGCTGTTCGACGACATCTTCCACTTCAAGAAACTCGGCCTCGTCTACGAGAACAGCCCGGAAGGCCGCACCTTCGCCGCCGTGGACGATATCGAGCGCATCGCGCGCGAGCGCGGCTTCGAGATCGTGCCGTGCTTCGCGCCCTTCAACAACGTCCCGCAGGCCGAGGCCGAGGCGAAGGTCGAGGCCTGCTACGCTGAGATCGCGGCTAAGGCGGACGCGGTCTATCTCACCGTGCATCGCGGCCTGACCGAGGCGAGCCTGCCCAAGAGCCTCGCGCCGCTGATCGACCGGGACCTTCCGACCTTCTCCATGGCGGGCGAGTCGGAGGTCAAGCTCGGCGCGCTGATGAGCGTCGCGCAATCCGACTTTCTGTATGTCGGCCGCTTCCACGCCGAGACGATCGCCCGCATCTTCAACGGGGCCAAACCCCGCGACCTGCCGCAGGTCTGGCAGGCGCCCGCCAAGATCGCGCTCAATCTGCGCACCGCCGGCGAGATCGGCTACGATCCGTCCGTCGATATTCTGCTGGCGAGCGACGAGATTTTCGGCACGGACCTCGCGCAACGCGCGCCCTGACGCGCCCGATAAGACCTCTCGGGGTCGACTGGCCGGGCCTTTTCGTCAGGCGCTCCTGGCAAGCCCGGCGCTCTCCGGCGCCCGGTCGCGCTGGGGAAAGGGCACGGGCGGGACGAGGCGCATCGTGCGCGCCTGGACGAGATCGGTGAGGCGCGCGGCGCGATGCCCCGTACCCCGCTCGAAGGCGGCGATGGCGCGGTCGGCGCCGTTGCGGCCGGTGTCCAGCACATGCCGGACATAGGCCAGCATCCAGCGCTCGCTGGGGGCAAGCCCCGCCTCCGCCTCCTCCAGAACGGCCCGCGCGAAGCGCGCGAGCGACAGGGGGCCGGCGCGCCCGGACAGGCCGTGGCGGATCGCCTCCTCGCGCGCGAGGCGCAGATCGCGCCAGGGCAGGAGATCGGACAGGCGGCGCAGGCTGCCGGGATTGGCTTGCAGCCCCTTCTGGAGCGCCGAAGGAGCCATCACCACCGAGGCCGGCACGAGCGGATCGTCATGATCGCACAGCTCGGCGTCGGGGAAGTTCGCGCCCGCCGCGCGTCCCTCGATATAGAGGGATTGGCAATGCCGGGCGAACAGCTCCTCCATGCGCCCGGCGTCCAGCGCCTCGAAGAAGGCGTCCACGCCCGGCTCCGTGTCAAAGCGGAAGCGGATGCGCGCGTCGAGGAACTGCGAGAACTGAAGGCTTTCCAGATCGCGAAGGCTGGGCGTGACCTCCACCACCTCCCCGTCGCGCAGCCGGCGTCCCGCCCAGGAGGGCGCGCGCAGGAAGGTCAGAAGCGCGGGATCGCCGTCCATGCGGGCGAGTTCGCCAAAGCCCTTGTAGGAATTGTTGCCGAGCGGCAGCGCCTGCATGGCGCGGTTGCCCTCGAACATCCAGCGAACATAATGCGCCAGATCCTCGAAGGGCCGCACGGGCGGGCGATGGGTCGTGCGGTCGCCGGCGAAGTGGGGCTCGGCGAACATGCGCGTCCAGATCTGCAGCCGGTTTTCCTTGAAGCCGGTCGGCTCGCCCGCCTCGAACGGGCTGTTGGCGAAGATCGCGATCAGGGCGGGCGCGGCCAGAAGCGCCAGATTCAGCGCCTCCACCGCGTGGGTGGCCTCGACGCCCGTCGTCGGCCCGTTCTGCGCCTTGGCGTCCATGCCGACCTCGTGCCGCCAGCCCCGCGCCCCGCGCCAGTAATCGTAGATCGGCTTGGGAGCGCGCATCGCGCGGTAGAAGCTTTCGCTGATCGGCGTCGAAGGGTGTTCGGAGAGGTTGGCGATGCCGGCGCCGAGTTCACCGAGGGTGGCGGCGAGTTCGCTCAGCTCGCGCTGCACGAGGCAAGCCAGATCGTTGAGGTTCGAGCCCGGCCGATCCGGCCCGCCGACAATGCCGATGGCGCTTTCCAGATTGTTGAACCCATTGTCCACCGAGGATACGACCATTGGCCCCGAGACGCCGATCAGGCTGCCGGAGGCCAGAACCGGCGTCACCGCCTCGCCCCGCCGGCGACGCGCCTCGTAGAGACGGGGAAACAGCTCGCGCGCGTCGAAGCTCGCGCCCGAGCCGAAATCCACGACCGGCATTTCCAGCTCGATGCCGAGCGTCGGGTGGGTTCGCATGTCGGCCATATCAGGCGGCGCCCTTTCGAGCGGGGCTCGCATGGTCGCGCGCGATCAGAAAGAACAGAAGCGTCGAGCCGAGATAATAGAGGCCGGTGACGGCGAGCCCGTCGCGTGTGCCCAGAAACGTGAACAGCGCGCCGACGGCCAGCGGGCCGATCATCTGGCCGAGCTTGTCGGCGGCGCGCTGGATGCCCATGGCGCGGCCCGTGCCAAGGCGCTGGACGCTGGGCAGATGCAAGGCGAAGCTCGACTGCGCGGGGCCGCCCAGACTGCTCGCCAGCCCTAAGAGGAACACCGAGGCGACCAGCGCGAAAAGGCCGATGTCGAGATAGGTGAAGGCGAGGCCGAGACCGCCGAGAAGACCGCCCATGACGATGAAGGGTTTCTTGCGCACGTGCCGGTCCACCCAGCGGCCGAGAAGCGGCGCGATATAGATGACCGACAGGCCGTAGATCATCATGATGCGGCCGATATTGCCCTGCTCGATCCCCTGCTGCGAGAGGTAGACCGGCAGCGTGTAGTAGAGGAGCCCGACCTGGGCGACCGAGAAGGGCACGACGCTGAGCAGCAGCAGCGCGAGAAAGTTGCGATCCTTCAGGAGCCCGCCCAGCGCCGAGCCCCCGTCCGGCGCGAGGGGCACAGGCACGGGCGCGGCGGCCGGGGCGCTCGGGCTGGTGGCCGGGCGGCCGAAATAGGCGCGCATGAAGGCAAACGCGAAGAGCACGGGCGCAAGCCCCAGAAGCGCCGCGACGGTGAAGACCGAGGAAAAGCCGATCTGATCGGCGAGCATCGCGCCCGTCACATTGCCGCAGATCTGGCCCGCGAAAATGCCGGCGACGAGATTGGCGATGGCCTGGGTGCGGGTGCGCGGGCTCGACCAGGAGAAGACATAGCCCTGAATGCCCATCCAGGCGAGGCCGTATCCGAGGCCCACCACGGCGCGCGCGCCGATATAGGATAGGGGGCCGGTGGCGAGCGTTCCCGCCAGCGCGCCTGCCGCGCAGATGAGGCCGCCGAGCACGAAGGGAATATGCCAGCCGCGCCGATCCGTCAGCACGCCCGCGATCAGCGCCGTGACGAGCGCGCAGCCCATTTCGGCCGAGATCGGCAGGGCGAGCGTCACGGCGCGCGACAGGCCGAACAATGGCTCGGTGGCGAGCGCGCCCATCTGGAGCGGCACGAAGGAGAGGGGCAGCGCCCAGCCGAAGACGAGCAGGAACGAGGCCGGGCGGGCGAGGAGATGATGCCCGTCGCGGTCCACGGCGCCCGATTCCTCGGCGCGCGCGGCCAGCCGGCGCATGAGGATGCCGAACAGGACGAGAAGTTCGAAGCCGAACAGGGCCGAGGTCAGAAGCACCGTGCCGGCGTCGAGCGCGCGGTGGCGCACGCCCTCCCTGATCGCGGTGTCGGACAGGCTGGCGCTGAGGCGCGCGGCGGGGCGGGCGTCGCCCGGCGTCACGATCTCATAGGCGATGGCCGGGCGGCTGCTGGTCGCCTCGCGCGTGGCGTCGAGGGTGGCGATGGCGCGGCCCGTGCCGTCCACAAGCTGGACGGAGGCGAGTTCAGGGATGTCGGCGGCCATGCGCCCGAAGGGCGCGGCATAATCGGACAGGCGGTCCAGCCGAACGCCCTTGTCCACGAGGCGCTGCAGGTCCGTGCCCAGACGATCCACGGATCGCTGCACATTCTCGGTCGCCGCCCACACATAGGCGTCGCGGAAGGTGACGATATTGTGCCAGGACGCGCCGCCTTGCGCCAGAACGAGAACCAGCGCCGGCACGAGGAGCAGCTTCCAGCGGCTGATCGTGCCGTCCACGCCGATGGGCAGAACGCTCGCCGCCAGAAACAGCGCAAGCGCGCCCGCAGCACTCGCCACGATCAGCGAGGTCACGGCATCGCTCACCGGCCGGGCGGTCGCCTGTGCGATTGCGGCCTCCGGCACCAGCATCACCAGCGCCCCCGCCAGGCGGTTGCCGGCCCCCGAAACGGGGAGGACGAAGACATGCGTGTCGCCGATCTTCGCCGGTGTCAGCCCCTTTGCCGCCGAAGCCCCGAGCTTTTCGGCGACGAGCGGGCCGAGGCCGACGGGCAGGCCGCCCGGCGGATTGCTTTCCACCATCGCGCCATCGGGCAGCGTCACCAGAGCAGCGGACAGGAAGGGCAGGTCGGAGCGAATGCCGGCCAGCATTTCCGGCAGACCGAACATCTGGGTGATGGGCTTGCCGAAGCGCAGCGAATTCTGGATGCGGAAGGACCAGTCATGCCCGACGATGCGCACCGCCGTGACCGTTCCTTCGAAAGCGGTCTTGCGAATGGCCGACACGGTGAGAACGCCCGACAGGAGCTGGGCGAGCACCAGCACGGTGAGGGCCACGAGCGCGAAGCGCAGGCGCAGTGTCCAGCGCGGGCCGGCGCTGGGTGCGGCTTGGATGGCGGGAGCGATGGTCATGGTAGGGCCAGCCTTCAGAGCCGGGGCGAGCGAACACGCCCGCGCGCCCGAGCCGTCAGCGAGCCCGCTGCGTCGCCCGCTTGAATGCGCAGCCCGGCCGCACCCGCTTTCATCTCTCGCGTGCGGGACCGTGGCCCCCGGCCAGTCCGTGATATGCTACTGGCCACTCGCGATCCCTGAATACCGGCGGATTTCCATGCTTGGGATGGTGGATCGTCCGGACACGCCGAGCCGCTCGCCTGTTCGGCGCGCGGCTTCCAAGCCCTCCCGGTCTTCACCCCGCCTTATTGTGGCGGAAAGCGGATCGGCCTGATACATCGCAGACTTGTCTCAGCGTCTCACCGGGCGACTGGGCGCGGTCCAGAGCATCCGCGGGACGCGCCCTGAATGGCGGGACGGAGCCCGCGCGAGCGCGCAATTCCAACGAGCGCCCCGTCCGATCCAGGGCCGAAGCTCGCCGCGGCTCGATCGTTTGCCAAGACGGCATCGGGCGCAGCGACGCTCCGGAGCCATGAGCGATGTTGCGCGTTCCGCCTTTCCATCAGGAGAGGCATTCATGGCGAACGCGACACAGACTCTGGCTCAGTTCCGCATCGTGGCAGGCAAGGACGGCCAGTCCGCCCGGTTGCATATCGAGGACGACAGCGGCGCGACGCTGGAATTGAACGCCACCCGCGAACAGCTCGATCTGATCGCGGACGAGCTGGACCAGATGCTGGACTCCACGGAAGACGCGGACGAGGTTTAGGAACCGACCGACCTTTTGGTCGGAGTGCGATAGCCGGGTCGAGGGCGCGCCAGCCTGCGCCTCGATCCGGTCCGGCGCATTTCAAGGGCGGGGGTGACGAGACCGATGATGAAGCTCTACGGCGTTCGTGGTTGGGGCTCGGCGATCACCGAAGCCATGCTGGCTCTGGTGGGGCAGCCTTACGAATTCGTCGATGTGGACGGTTTCGACCAGCCGGGCGAGGCGCAGGAGCGGCTCGCCCGCGTCAACCCGCTGCGGCAGGTGCCGGTGCTGGTTCTGGAGGATGGAGACATCCTGACGGAAAGCGCCGCCATCGCCCTTTGGCTCGCCGAGCAGCATCCCGAACTCGCACCCTCACGAGGCACGGCGGAGCATCGCCGCTTTCTGCGATGGCTGATCTGGCTGGTCGCCAATGTCTATCCGACCTTCACCTATGGCGATGTTCCGGATCGCTGGTGCCCCTCCGCGCCCGACGAGCTGAAGGCGGCGACGGACGCCTATCGCAAGCGTCTGTATCTCCAATTGGAGGCGGAGATCACCGGGCCCTATCTTCTGGGCGAGCAGCCGTCGGCGCTGGATTGCTACGCCGCCGCGATGGTGGGGTGGCGGCCGGGAGCGCCCTGGTTCGAAGCGAACACCCCGAAGTTCTACGCCGCCGCCATGCTCATGCGCCGCCATCCGAGGCTGGCCGAGGTGATGGCTGCCAACAAGCAGACCGGCTGACAAGGGCGAGCCGGTCTGCGAACGCCCATTGCCGACGGATCAGCCCGTGGGCAGGCCGATGCGCCACTGGTAGGGCGGCGGGGTGCCGTTGACGGCGTAGTCGCCCACGATCCGGTCCTTGTAGATGCGCGGATTGTGCGAGGACAGCGTGCGCGCGTTGCGCCAATGGCGGTCGAGCCCGGCGGGCTTGCGGATGGCCGAGGCCCCCAGCGCGTCGAACACGATGGTCGAGGCCTCGAGAACGAGGTTCGAGACCACCGTCTGCGCCTGCGCGGTTTCTAGCTCGGCCAGACTGTTGGCGCGCTCTTCGGCTTCCGCATCTCCGCCGAAATGCGCGGCATGGGCACGCTCCAGCGCGCGGGCGGCTTGCAGGGTGATGGCCCCGGCCGCATAGGCCGCGCCGCGAATGCGCCCGACCACCTGAAGCACCTGCGGGTCTTCCGACGAGCGCGCGGCGGCGGCGTGCGTATAAGTGCGCCGGCGCGCGCCCACGGCGGCGGCCGCATCGCCCGCGAGCGCGCGCCCGATGCCCGCGAGCGTCGCCAGATGCACGATCTGGTAGAAGGCCGCGCTGTAGCGGAATTTCTCCTCGTCGCTGAGGACATCCAGCGGGTCGATCACGACATCGGTGAAGGTGGTGGTGCCGCTGGCCGTCAGCGTCTGGCCGAACCCGTCCCAATCGTCCACCACATGGACGCCCTGCGCGTGGCGGGGCACCAGAACCGTGCCGCCCTCGCCGTCCTCGCGCCGCGCGCCGGTGTCGATCCAGTCGGCGAAGAGCGAGCCGGTCGTGTAGTATTTCTCGCCATTGAGCACGAGGTCGTCGCCCTTACGGGCGAGATGGGTCGAGAAGCCCTCGATCGAGGCCGCGCCGATCTCGGTCCAGGCATTGCCGGCGGTCTCTCCGGCCGCGATGCGCGCGGCCCAGCGCTCGCGGAAGGGGCCGGCGGGCAGGTTCACGACGCTTTCCACGAAGCCGAAATGGCCGCGTAGGGCCTGCGTGATGTTGGAATCGGCCTCCGACAGTTCGATCAGGAGATTGATGAAATCGGGGAGACTCGCCCCTTGCCCGCCCTCGGCTCGGGGCAGGCGCACCGCGCCGAAACGCGCGTCCTTCAGCCAGCCGATTTCCTGCGTGGGCAGCGTGCGGTTCAGCTCCCGCTCCACCGCGCCGGCGCGGATGCGCGCGAAGATCGGGCGGAAGGGGGTCGCGAGCGCCTCATAGTCGGGGCTCGGGCCCTGCCCCCAGCCGAGGTCGGTCTGGCTGGTCGGGCTTTCGATGGTGGAATGAAACATGGCCGTCGCGGCTCCCGATGGTTCAATGAAGGGCGACGGAGCCGGAGCTTCCGCCGAAATAAAGATCGTGAATGTCGCCGCGCGACAGGAGATCGGCCGCCGTTCCCTCGGCCGCGACGCGCCCGGTTTCGAGCACATAGGCATAGGCGGCGTAGCGCAGCGCGAGGTTGGCGTTCTGTTCGGCCACGAGAAAGCTCGCGCCCGATTGCGTGTTGAGGCTGCGGACGATCTCGAAAATCTCCTGCACCACGATGGGAGCCAGCCCCATCGAGGGCTCGTCCAGAAGCACGAGCCGGGGCTTGGTCATCAGCGCGCGCGAGATCGCGACCATCTGCTGCTCGCCGCCCGAGGTCAGGCCCGCCTTGGTTCCGCGCTTGTCGCGCAGGCGCGGAAACCAGCTATAGACCTGTTCGAGATCGCGCCGCCGCTCGGCCGCCCGGGGCCGGCGGCCATAGGAGCCGGCGAGGATGTTTTCCTCGACGGTGAGCTGAGGAAAGACGCGCCGCCCTTCCAGGACCTGCACCACGCCGCGCCCGACGAGATCGGCCGCCGAAAGCCGGTCGACGGGCTCCCCGTCCCAGCGGATCGCGCCTCGGCTCACCGCGCCGCGCTCGGGGCCGAGAAGGTTCGAGATGGCCTTCAGGACCGTGGTCTTGCCCGCGCCATTGGCGCCGAGAAGGGCGACGATCGCGCCCTTCCCCACTTTCAGCGAGACGTCCCGCACGGCGAGAACCGCCCCGCCATAGAGCGCCTCGATGTTCTGGACCTCCAGAAGGCCCTCATACGTCTGCGTCATGAGAAGCTCCCCGGCCCGTCAGTTCGTGACCGGCTCGCGCGGGGGAAGGTTCTTTTCCTTCGCGTAGGCGGCGGCGCGGGCGTAGATCGCGTCCTTGAAGAGGGGCCGGTCGCCCTTCAGCCAGTCGGTGAGCGGCACCCACTTCTCGCCGTCCCATTGCTGGATCTTGGCCGCCGGCTGGCCTTCGTGATCCTCGGGCGTGATCTTGATCGGGCTGAGCAGCCCCGTCGCGCCGATCTCCTCGATGCGCTCGGGCGTGAGATCCAGATGCTCGGCGGCCCAGTGGCCTTCTTCGGTGGTCAGCGGGCGGTTGCCGAACTTCGCCTGCCCCGTGCGCAGGATCTCGGTGAAGAGGATCGCCTGCACCAGACCCGCATTGTAATAGACCGAGCCGAATTTCGAGGTGTCCTTCAGATCGCTCTTGCCGGCATCCACGATCTCCTTCTTCAGCGTCTGGCTGATCTTGAAGTCGCTGCCGGGCGGGAAGACGGAGACCGCGAGATAGCCCTTGGCCGATGCCCCCGCCGGGCGCACGTCCTCCTCCGAGCCGGTCCAGATGTCGCCGATGATGCGCTCGCGCGGGAAGCCGACGCGCGCGGCGGTCTTGATGCCGACCGGCGACATGACGCCCCAGGCGCGGAAGAACACCCAGTCGGCCCCGGCGCGCTTGATCTGCTGCCATTGCGCCTGCTGCTGCTCGCCGGGATGGGGCACCGGGATCTGGATATCCTCGAAGCCGTATTTCTTCGCCAGGATCGCCATGGGCTGGATCGTCTCGCGGCCGTAGCCACTGTCGTGATAGAGCGTCGCGATCTTCTGGCCCTTCAGCTTGTCGAAGCCGCCGAGCGTGTTGGCAATGTGCTCGACCACGATCGAGGCTTCGGTCCAGTAGTCGAAGAGAAGCGGGAACTGGTAGGGGAAGACGCTGCCGTCCACCGCGTCGCCGCGCCCGCCGGCCACCGAGATGATCGGCACCTTGTCGATGCGCGCCTTGTCCGAGATCGCGGCGTCGAAGCCGCTGGAGGTGGTGAAGAGCACGGCGAGCGGGGCGTCGGGCTTGCCGTTCTTGTAGCGCTCGTAGCACTCGAAGGCGCGCTCCACCGTATAGGCGGTCTCGCATTCCTCCAGGCGGATCTTCACCCCGTTCACGCCGCCATGGGCGTTGATGTAGTTGAAATAGTCGTTATAGGCGGCCCATTGCGGGATGCCGGAGGGCGCGTAAGCCCCCGTGCGATAGGAGAAGAGCGGGAAGAGCTGCTCTCCCTTGGCGTCCTCGGCGCGGGCCGGGCTGGCCACGAGCGCGGCGGCGAGGCTGATGCCGGCCGCAAGGCCCGCGAGGTGCTTCAGTACGGACATGAGAATTCCCCCTTGGATAGGATGATGGCTGGAAGGGTCAGGCGACGCGGCGCGCGAGGGCTTGCGTGGCCCGGCGCAGGAGAGCGCTGAGGCCGTCCGGCTCCTTGATGAGCAGCCAGATGATGATCGCGCCGAAGATGATATGCTGGAGATTGGCGGCCGCGCCGGGATCGGACAGGAGGCCGAGGCCGCTGGTTCCGCCCAGGCGATCCAGCAGGATGGGCGTGAGCACGATGAAGGCCGCGCCGAGGAAGTTTCCGAAGATCGTCGCCGTGCCGCCGATCAGCACGATGAAGAGAATCTGGAAGGACTTGTCGAGATTGAACGTGTGACCGTCTGCCGTGCCGAGATAGGCGAAGGCCCAGAGCGCGCCGACGATGCCGAGCACGAAGGACGAGACGGCATAGGCCTGAAGCTTGCGACGGGCGACGGGCACGCCGATCACGGCCGCGGCGGTTTCCATGTCGCGGATTGCGGCCCAATCGCGCCCGATCCGGCTGCGCGTCACCGCGAAGGCCAGCGCGATCAGCGCCACGCCGACAGCAGCCACCAGAAGATAGCGCCCGGTCGCGGACTGGAGATCGGCCCCGAAGAGTTCGAGCCGGGGCGCGGAGATGGTCAGCGACTGGCTGTCATTGGAGAACCAGGCATAGTTGGTGAACAGCCATTCGAAGAAGAACTGCGCGCCGAGCGTCGAAGCGCCGAGATAGAAGCCCTTGATGCGCAGGGCCGGCAGGCCGAACAGGGTGCCGGCTGCGGCTGCAAAAAAACCGGCCAGCACCAGCACGATCGGCAGCGGCAGGCCGGGCGCGCGCAGCAAGAGATTGTAGGTCGCGAAGGCCCCGACCGACATGAAGGCTGCCGAGCCGATGGAAACGAGGCCGGCAAAGCCCATCAGAAGGTTCAGCCCGATCCCGGCCAGCCCCATGACGAGGGCGGGAATGATGATGGAGCTGAGCCAATAGTCGCTGGCGAGCGCGGGCACCGCGCCGAAGGTGACGAGGAGCGCGGCGGCCAGGAGCGCCAGCCGGAGCGCCGCGCGGCGCTGGCCGATGTCGAGCCGGGCTTCGCCGGGGAAGATCGTGTCGGAGGCGGACATGAGGCTCAGACCCTTTCGATGGCCTCGTCGCCGAAGAGCCCGGCCGGTCGCACCAGAAGGAAGGCGACCGCGAGGACATAGGCGAACCAGGGGGAGACGGCGCCGCCGACGAGCGGGCCGAGATAGATGTCGGCCAGCGCTTCCGCCGCCCCGACGAGGAGACCGGCGAGGATCGCGCCGGGAATGGAGGAGAAGCCGCCGATGATCAGCACCGGCAGGGCCTTCAGCGTGACCAGCGAGAGCGAATATTGAACGCCCTGCCGCGCGCCCCAGAGAAGCCCGGCGACGAGCGCGACGAGGCCCGCGACGCTCCAGACCACGCGCCAGATCATCGGCAGGCGGATGCCGATGGACTGCGCGGCCAGCGTATCGTCCGCCACGGCGCGCAGCGCGACGCCCATGCTGGTGCGGCTGAAGACGATGGACAGCACGGCGACGAGCGAGAGCGCGATGGCGGCGGCGGTGAGGTCGAACTGGCTGACCAGAATGCCGCCGATCTCGATGCCGACATCCTCGATGCCGAGGTCCAGCATATGGACGTCGGTGCCCATCAGGAGTTGGGCGAGGCCCTCGACCACGAAGGAGAGGCCGAGCGTCGCCATGAAGAGGGTCAGCGCGTCGCGGTTGCGCAAGGGACGCAGCACCAGCCGCTCGATCACGCAGGCCATCAAGACCATGACGAGGGCGGTGAGCCCGAAGGCGGGCGCGAAGGGCACGCCTCGCTCCGTCAGCGTCACGAAGGTGAGCGCGGCGAAGAGGAGCATCGCCCCTTGCGCGAAGTTGAAGACGCCCGAGGCCTTGTAGATCAGCACGAAGCCGATCGCGACCAGCGCATACATGACGCCGGCGAACAGGCCGCCGACCAGGGTTTCCGCGAAGAAGCTCATGGCCGCACCCTCAATGAACCGTGCCGAGATAGGCGGCGATGACGGCGGGGTCGGCGCGCACCTCGTCCGGCCGCCCGTCCGCGACCTTGCGCCCGTAATCGAGCACGACGACATGGTGACTGAGGCCGAGCACGATGCCGACATCATGCTCGATCAGCACGATCGTGGTGCCGAACTGCCGGTTCACAGCCGCGATGGCGCGGCTCATCGCCTGCTTTTCCTCGGCGTTCATGCCGGCCATGGGTTCGTCCAGAAGCAGCAGCCGGGGCTCGGCCACGAGCGCGCGGGCGAGATCGACGCGCTTCTGCGTGCCGTAGGAGAGCGTCGAGACAATGCGGTCGGCCTCGCCCGAGAGGCCCAGAAAGGCCAGCACACGCTCGGCCCGCTCGCGGAAGCGCCGACGCTCCTCGCGGTCTCGGCCGAGATGAAAAACCGCCTCGAAAAAGCCCGCCTTCCCCTCGCGCGAGAGACCCGCCATGACGTTCTCGATCACGCTCAGGCGAGCGAACAGGGCGTTGTGCTGGAAGGTGCGACCGATGCCCAGATGCGCGGCGTCCCCCCGGCGCTGGGCCGCCAGGCGCGCGCCGGCAAAGCGCACTTCGCCGGCATCGGCGCGATAGACGCCGTTGATGACGTTGAGAAGCGAGCTTTTGCCCGCGCCGTTCGGACCGATCAGGGCGCAGATTTCGCCGGGCGCGACATCGAAGCTCAGCGCGTTCAACGCCGTCACGCCGCGAAACGACAGGGACACCCCGTCGAGACTGAGAAGGGGCGCGCCACTCATTCCGCCGCCTCCCGGTGCGCGGCCTGACGCGCCTTCACGGCTTCGATGTCGCGATAGAGGTCGGCCGGGTGGGTCTTGGGCAGGTAGGGTCCGTCGCCGAAGAGCTTCTCGCGCAGCGTGCCGGGGCGATAGGCCGTGGGATAGGCGCCGCGCTTTTGCAGTTCGGGAACGAGCAGATCCACGACCCCCTCGAAGGTTTCGGGCGTCACCGCATAGGCGAGGTTAAACCCGTCCACATCGGTTTCCTCCTGCCATTCCTGCAGGATGTCGGCGAGTGTGGAGGGCGAGCCGACGAAGACGGGGCCGAGCCCGCCGACGCCGCCCCAGCGCGCCAGTTCCTCGATCGTCCAGGCCCGGTCCTTGCCGGCGAAGGTCTCCACCATGGAGACGATGGCATTGGTCTCGACCTTCCGGATCAGATCGCTCGGCGCATACTGGCCGAAATCGATGCCGCTCCAGCCGGACAGGAACACCAGCGAGCCGTCATAGGAGGAATAGCTGCGGTAATCCTCGAAGCGAGCCTCGGCCTTGGCGTCCGTCTCGTCCACGATGACGGTGGTCAGATTGTAGATATAGAGCTTGCGCGGATCGCGCCCGGCGGCGGCCGCCCGCGCCCGGATGTCGGCGACATAGGCTTTCAGGAGGCTCTTGGTGGGCGCGGCCACGAAGACGCATTCGGCATGGGCGGCGGCGAAATTCTTGCCGGGGCCGGATGCGCCCGCCTGATAGAGAACCGGCGTGCGCTGCGGCGAGGGCTCGCAGAGATGGTAGCCCGGCACGTCGAAGAATTGGCCCTTGTGGCCGATCTCGTGGACCTTGGCCGGATCGGCGAAGATGCGCCGCTCGCGGTCGCGCAGCACCGCGCCCTCTTCCCAGCTTCCCTCGAAGAGCTTGTAGAGCACCTCGACATATTCGGCGGCGATCTCGTAGCGATTGTCGTGCGCCTTCAGCCCGCCCTGGCCGACATTCTTCGCCCCGCTTTCCAGATAGGAGGTGACGATGTTCCAGCCGACGCGGCCCTTGGTGTGGTGGTCGGCGGTCGAAAGGCGGCGGGCGAAGGTGTAGGGGTGCTCGAAGGAAGTGGAGGCTGTGATGCCGATGCCCAGATGCTCGGTCGCCAGGGCGATGGGGGCTGCGAGTTGCAGCGGATCGTTGACGGGGATCTGCGCGCCCTGATGCAGCGCGTGGAAGTTCGAGCCCTTGTAGACGTCGTAATAGCCGATCACGTCGGCGATGAAGATGCCGTCGAAAATGCCGCGCTCCAGAATGCGGGCGACATCCTGCCAATAGTCGAGGTCCTTGTAGGTCCAGGAGCGGTCGCGCGGATGCGCCCAGAGGCCGGGCGACTGATGGCCCACGCAGTTCATGTCGAAAGCGTTGAAACGAATATGGCGGGTCATTCCCCTCTCCTTGGCGTCGGCGACCGGGCGGCAGCGGCGCCGGACGAGCCCAAGGGTAGGGAACCGATCCGCATCAGTGCAGTTATTCCATTCTTTTTATGGACTGATAAGGAAACTCTTGTTTCAGCGAATGCGGGCCGGCGCAGAAGAAGCCGGTTTTTCGTCGGACGCGGAACGGCGCGGCGCGCATCCACCGCCGGGATCGGTTGAGCGGGGCGAATCCCGCATCCGGTTTGGCCGCGCCGCTCGGCCGTGTTCGCAGCTCGAAAAAGGAATCCGCGCCGCATTCCGCAAACAGAATAATATACTTTGTTTGTAGACTGTCAGGTTTTAGGCTTCGGGTATCCCGCAGCCGATCCCCGCCGATCGCGCCGCCTCCCGCCTTTCGCGCCCTTTCAGACTCCAGGATTTTCCATGAAGACACTGCTTCTCGCCGGTCTCGCCACGACCCTCCTGTCCTTCGCCTCGCTGGCCCATGCGGGGGCGCTGAAGGTCGGCGTGACGCCCGGCGCCTATGCCGATTCCGTGGCGGCGGCCGCCGAGGAGGCCAAGGCGCAGGGTCTCGATGTCGAGGTGGTGGAATTCTCGGACTGGACGACGCCCAATATCGCGCTGGCCGCCGGGGACATCGACCTCAACTACTTCCAGCACAAGCCGTTTCTGGCCAATGCCGTGAAGGAGCGCGGCTACGAGTTCGCCGATGTGGGCACCGGGACGCTCGCCAATATCGGCCTCTATTCTCTGAAGCATAAGAGCTTCGACGAGATCCCGCAGAACGGAACGGTGGCCATCGCCAACGACCCGGTCAACCAGGGGCGCGGTCTCCTGCTCCTGCAAAAGGCCGGGCTGATCAAGCTGAAGGACGGCGTCGGATTTCAGGGTACGCTGGACGACATCGTGGAGAACCCGAAGAACCTGAGCTTCACCGAGGTAGAGGGGCCGCAGCTCGTGCGCGTCACCGGCGATGTCGATCTGGCGCTCGGCTATCCGCATTTCATCGTGGCGGCGAAGGCCTTCGATCCGGCGGGCGGCCTCATCTATTCCGGTATCGACGACAAGCAGTTCGCCATCCGCTTCGTCACCCGCAAGGACAACGCCGACAATCCAGACATCGCGAAATTCATCCAGATCTACCAGACCTCCCCGAAGGTGCGCTCCGCCATCGGCACGGCCTTCGCCAACGATCCCAAGCTCTACACGATCGCCTGGGAGAAGTGAGGTTTGAGAGCCGGGGACGAAAACTCCAGCCGACCCCGCGAGGTTTCGGCCCCGGCTCCGACAGCCGGTTGGATGCCCCTCTCGTTCGGAGCCGCTGATATGACGGACATGTTCTTCCCCCTCGCTCGCTCGCTGACCGCCGAGCCGAGAGAGGCGCCCGCCCGCCCCGCGCGCAAGCTGCGGGAAGGCGTCGCTGCGCCTCGCCGCGCCGGCTCGGTGCGCTTCGAGAAGATCGGCAAGACCTACCGCGCGGCCGCAGGCGAGGTGAAGGCGCTGAGCGGGATCGACGTCGACATTCCCGAAGGATCGATCTTCGGCATCATCGGGCGCTCGGGGGCGGGCAAGTCCAGCCTTCTGCGCCTCGTCAACCGGCTGGAAGCGCCGACCGAGGGCCGCGTTCTCGTGGATGGCGAGGATATCGCCGCGCTGGGCACGGACGCGCTCGTCGCCTTCCGCCGCCGCGTCGGCATGGTGTTCCAGCATTTCAATCTTCTCTCCGCCAAGACGGTGCGCGAGAACGTCGCGCTGCCGCTCGTGGTCGCCGGCGTTAAGCGCGCGGAGATCGACCGGCGGGTGGCCGAGGTGCTGGCGCTGGTCGGGCTGGAGGGCAAGGAGACGAGCTATCCCTCGCGCCTGTCGGGCGGGCAGAAACAGCGTGTCGGCATTGCCCGCGCGCTGGTCTCGGGACCCGAAATCCTTCTGTGCGACGAGGCGACCTCGGCGCTCGATCCTGAAACGACGCTTCAGATTTTGGCGCTGCTCAAGGACATCAACCGCCGCCTTGGGCTCACCATCATCCTGATCACCCATGAGATGAGCGTCATCCGCGAAATCTGCGACCGCGTTCTGGTGCTGGAGCGCGGCGAGGTCGCCGAGACCGGCCCCGTCTGGCAGGTTTTCGGAAGCCCTAGCCATCCCGCCACGAGGGCGCTTCTGGAGCCGCTCCTGCGCCAGCTGCCGGACGATCTGGCGGCGTCTCTGCGGCCCGCGCCGCGCCGGGGCGAAACCACGCAAGCCCTCATCGAGCTGCGCTATGCCGGCACCGCCGAGCCGGACCTCGCCCTTCTCGCCCGCCATTTTCCGAAGGGCCTGCGGCTTCTGGACGCCTCGCTCGACCGGATCGGCGGGCACAGCCAGGGCCGGCTCCTCGTCGCCGCCACGCTCGGCGACGAGGGCGAGGGGGAGCCGATCACCCTTCCCGATCTCCAGACTCCCGATCTCCAGACGAAAGTTCTCGGCTATGTCTGACGCCATGATCGCCCGCCTTCAGCAGGCGCTGATCGACACGATTTCCATGGTCGGCATTTCGGCCGCGATCGCGCTTCTGGCCGGCATTCCGCTGGCGCTGTTTCTGGTTCTCTCCGCGCCGGGCGGCATCGTCTCCGCGCCGCTCACGCATCGCGTCCTGTCCGCGCTCGTCAACGGTTTCCGCGCGACGCCCTTCATCGTGCTTCTGGTGGCGCTTCTGCCGCTGACGCGCTTCTTGACCGGCACCACGATCGGCGTCTGGGCGGCGATCGTGCCGCTGTCGATCTCGGCCACACCGTTTTTCGCGCGGATCGCGGAAGTGTCGCTGCGCGAGGTGGATGCGGGGCTGATCGAGGCGGCGCAGGCGATGGGATGCCGCCGGCGTCATATCATCCGCCATGTGCTTCTGCCCGAAGCCCTGCCCGGCCTCGTCGGCGGCTTCACGGTGACGCTCGTCACCATGATCGGCGCGTCCGCCATGGCGGGTGCGGTCGGGGCCGGTGGGCTCGGCGATCTCGCCATCCGCTACGGCTACCAGCGCTTCGACACGACCCTGATGCTTGTCGTCATCGTCGTGCTCGTCGCCCTTGTCTCGGCCGTTCAATTCGTGGGCGACCGGGCCGTGCGACGGCTGCGCGAGCGCTGACGCATTTCGAAGCCGACCCCCCAACCGAAACGAACCAAGGCGGATGGCCGGATCATCCGCCGCGCCTTCGCGGCGCGATCCGAGAAAGCCCGACATGACGGCCGCCAAGCCCATTCTTCTCAACGCCTTCACCATGAATTGCGTGGGGCATATCAATCACGGGCTCTGGACCCATCCGCGCGACCGCTCGGCCGACTACACCAAACTTTCGCACTGGACGGATCTCGCCCGAACGCTGGAAGCGGGGCTCTTCGACGCCGTGTTCATCGCCGATATCGTCGGCGTCTACGATGTCTATGGGGGCTCGATCGACCTCACCGCGCGCGAGGCGATCCAGCTTCCCGTCAACGACCCGACGCTGCTCGTGCCGGCCATGGCGGCGGTGACGGAGCATCTGGGCTTCGGCGTCACCGTCAACACGGCGGTGGAGCATCCCTATACGTTCGCGCGGCGCGTCTCGACGCTGGACCATCTGACGGACGGGCGCATCGGCTGGAACATCGTGACGGGCTATCTCGACAGCTCGGCGCGCGCCGTTGGCCGCGACGCCATGGCCGAGCATGACGAGCGCTACGACCGCGCCGACGACTATCTCGCCTTTCTCACCAAGCTCTGGGAAACGAGCTGGGAGGACGGCGCGGTTCGGCGCGACAAGGCCGGGCGCGTTTATGCCGATCCCCGCGCGATCCACGAAATCCAGCATGACGGGCCGTATTACCAGGGGCGCGGCACCCATCTCAGCGAGCCCTCGCCCCAGCGCACGCCCGTTCTGTTTCAGGCCGGTAGCTCAGGGCGCGGGCAGCGCTTCGCCGCGCGCCATGCCGAATGCGTCTTCATCTCGGCCGCCGACCCGGACGCCGCCCGGCGCACCTCGCGCGAGTTGCGCACGGCTGTTGTCGCGGCCGGGCGGCGCGCCGACGACATCAAGATCTTCGTCGGCCTCAGCGTGGTGACCGGCGCGACGGACGGCGAGGCGCAAGACCTCCTGGAGGATTATGTCGGCCACGCCAGCCCGGAAGCGGGGCTCGCGCATTTCGCCGCCGGCAGCGGCATCGACTTCTCGGTCTATGGGCTGGACGACGAGATCAGCTATGGCCCGACCAACGCGATCCAATCCACCACCGCCGCAGCGCGCCGCAAGGGCCTCACCAAGCGCCAGCTTCTCGATGGGCTGAAGCTCGGCGGGCGCTATCCCCTGCTGGTCGGCTCGGGCGATAGTGTAGCCGAAGCGATGATCCGCTGGATCGACGAGGGCGAGATCGACGGGTTCAATCTGACGCGCACCGTCGCGCCCGAATGCTGGCACGATTTCACCCGCTTCGTCGTGCCAGCCTTGCAGGCGCGCAGCCGCTACAAGACGGCTTATGGCGAGGGCACCTTGCGCCATAAGCTGTTCGGATCGGGCGACCGACGCAAGGCGTTTGGCGCTTGAGTCAGGAGCGCCTGTCGCGGTCTATGCGTGAGGCGCGCTTAGTCATCCGGGCAGGAAAAGGACTCCGGCTTGTCGCCGATAAAGCCCGGCAGGGCGCGGGCGGCCGGACTGCGCGCGAGAGCGAGGGCTTCATCCACCATCGCCTTGGATGAGCGGCGCACCTTGTCGATGGGCAGCGAGGGTTGCCGGCGCAGCCAGTCGGCCCAGAGGAACTCGGCGAATTCCTTCTGGCGCATCGCGGCGCGGCAATAGCCGCCCTCCTTGCGAAGACGCCACGCGAGGCTGCGATAGGGATCGTCGGGCATGTCGGCCAGCGATGTCGGCAGATCAGCGGGCGTAATGGCACGGCCGTCCTGATCCTGCAGCCAGACGAGATGATCCCGCGCCAGATCCCGCCAGAACGCCTCGGGCGTCGTGAAGGCGGGGCGCGGGACGACCGAGCAGGAGGCAATCGGTTGACCCGCCAAGGCCATGGCCGCCGCGCCATGGTGATGATCGGTGATATAGAACCCGTCGTCAGGGCCACGGACGATCTTGATCGGATCGTCCTCCAGCTCGCGCCGCGCCTTGTTCGGCTTGTCGCGAATCTTCTCCGCCTTGTGCCGGACCTCGTCCCTCCCGATGGCCCCCTGCAGGGGGTGCAGCACGCGCACGTCGCAGGCGCAGGTTTGGCCCGCCGCCGTGCGCGACGAGCAAGGGGGCGCGTCCGCCCGCGCCGGCGAGACGAGACCGGCCAGCAGCGCGCCCCAGACGACCATTCCCTTCATGCGCGACATTCCCTTTTCCCCCTGCCCTCGACGCCACGTCCATACCACGGGCCGGACGCCGAATGCACAAGTGCGGCGTACCTTGCCGAGCCGTTCCGGGTCCGCTTCACGGACCTTCGAACCCATGGCTGGGGCGGTCAGACCGCGCGAGATCGCGAGCCCGCCATGTCCTCTCGCGGGCTCTCTCGGTCGGCGGCATCTCCCATCGATAGGACACGGATAGGCCGAGCCCGCGCCCGAAAATTCGTATGGCGCCTTTATGCCGATCGGGTCCAATTGAGCGGCGATCCCGAAAGGAGGGCTCGCATGTTCGATCTTCTCTACCTAGCCGTGGGGCTGGGCTTCTTTGCCGTGATGAGCGCCTATGCGCGCTGGGCCGGGCAGGCCTGACGATGTTCGACCTCGTTCTGGGCGGCGCGGTCGCGCTGGCGCTGGCTCTCTATCTCGTCTTCGCTCTGGTTCATCCCGAGCGGTTCTGAGAGTCTGTTTGACAACCCGACCGGGTCGGTCCGGCGGGTCCTTTTCGCCCCTGTTTCGTTGCCAAGCCTCGCCGATGCCACCGGCATCGACTGCGTTTGGCTGATCACAGGGACAAAAATTTCCTCGTCGGTCCTCCGCCGGCGAGTTGTCAAACAGCCTCTAACCGTCCGATCCTTCAAAGGCAGGTGCCATGACCGTTATCGGCTGGCTGCAAATCCTCTTCATTCTGGCGGCCGTGGTCGCCTTCGCGATTCCGCTCGGCACCTATATGTCCAGGGTGTTTGCGGGCGAACGCACGCCTCTCGCGCCCATCCTACGCCCTGTCGAGCACGGGCTGTATCGCCTCGCCGGCATCGACCCGGCCAGGGAGCAGGGCTGGCTCGCCTATTGCCTCGCCATGCTGGCTTTCAACGCCGGCGGCTTCGCGCTGCTCTATGCCATCCTGCGCGCGCAGGCTTTTCTGCCGCTGAACCCGTTGGGCTTTCCCGGCATGTCGGCGGATCTGGCCTTCAACACCGCCGTCTCCTTCGTCACCAACACCAACTGGCAGAGCTATGGCGGCGAGACGACGCTCAGCCCCTTCAGCCAGATGGCCGGCTTGACCGTGCAGAACTTCCTGTCCGCCGCGATGGGCATCGCGGTGGCGCTCGCGCTGGTGCGCGCCTTCGCGCGCTCGGGCGCGGCGATGGTCGGCAACTTCTTCGTCGATACGACGCGGGCCGTTCTTTACGTGCTTCTGCCGCTCGCCATCATCACCGGCCTCGCGCAGGTCGCGATGGGAACGCCGCAGACCTTTGAAACCACCGCCACGGTGCGCACGCTGGAAGGCGCCGACCAGACCCTCGCCCTCGGCCCCGTCGCCTCGCAGCTCGCCATCAAGCAACTCGGCACCAATGGCGGCGGCTATTACAACGCCAATTCGGCGCACCCTTACGAAAACCCCTCGCCGCTCTCCAACGCGCTCACCATCTGGCAGATGCTGGTGGTCTCGGTGGCGCTCGTCTTCGCCTTCGGCCGCCTGATCGGTGACAGGAAGCAGGCCGTCGCGATCCTGTCGGTGATGGGTCTTCTGCTCGTGACGGCGACCGCCGTCTGCTATTGGGCCGAAGCGAAGGGAACGCCGGTTCTCACGGCGGCCGGTCTCGATTCCTCGGGCGGCAACATGGAGGGCAAGGAAGTCCGCTTCGGCGTGGCCGCCTCCAGCCTCTTCGCTGCCGTCACCACGGGCCTGTCGGACGGCGCGGTGAACGCCATGCATGGCTCCTTCACGCCGATCGGCGGCATGGTGCCGATGGTTCTCATCATGCTCGGCGAGGTTCTGCCGGGCGGCGTCGGCTCGGGCCTCTACGGCATTCTGGTGATCGCGGTGATCTCGGTCTTCATCGCCGGGCTCATGGTCGGGCGCACGCCGGAATATCTCGGCAAGAAGATCGAGGCCAAGGAAATGAAGATGGCGATGCTCGCCATTCTGATCCTGCCCGTCGCGATCCTCGGCTTTTCCGCCGTGGCCGCCGTCCTCCCGGTGGCGCTGGCCGGGCTCGGCAATGCCGGCCCGCACGGTCTGTCGGAAATCTACTACGCCTATACGTCGGCGGCGGGCAATAACGGCTCGGCCTTCGGCGGCCTGTCGGCGAACTCGCCCTGGTGGAACACGACGCTGGGTCTCACCATGCTGCTCGGGCGCTTCGCCTATATCGTGCCGGTGCTGGCCATTGCCGGCTCGCTCGCGGCCAAGCCCAAGCTCGCCCCCTCGTCCGGCACGTTCCCGACCCATGGGCCGCTCTTCGTCGGACTTCTGGCCGGCATCATCCTGATCCTCGGCGGGCTCCAGTTCTTCCCGGCCCTCGCCCTCGGCCCCATCGCCGAGCAGGTGCAGATGCTCGCCGGCAAAACGTTCTGACAGGCAAGACCTTCTGACTGGCCAAGGCGGCCCCGTTCGAACCGGGCCGCCCCTTCGATCCGTCATCCATTCTTCGTCGGTTCCCCAAAGGGCCGACCACAAGGAATCCGTTCCATGGCTGCCAAAGCCGCAACCTCCACCTTCCGGCCCGATCTGATCGGCCGGGCCACGATCGACGCTTTCAAGAAGCTCAATCCCGCAGCGCTCCTGCGCAACCCCGTGATTTTCGTGACCGAAATCGTCGCCGCCGTGGTGACGGTCCTGTTCGTGCGCGATCTCGTGGCGGGCAACCCGCTCGCCTTCACCGGCCAGATCATGGCCTGGCTCTGGTTCACGGTTCTCTTCGCCAATTTCGCCGAAGCCATCGCCGAAGGGCGGGGGCGCGCGCAGGCCGACAGTCTGCGCCGCGCCCGCACGGACACGGTCGCCAAGCGCATGGCCTCGCGCACCGACCGCACGAACCTCGCCCCCGTCTCGGCGCTGGATCTCAAGGTCGGCGACTTCGTGCTGGTCGAGACCGGCGATCTCGTGCCGGGCGACGGCGAGATCGTCGAGGGCATCGCGTCGGTCAACGAAGCAGCCGTGACGGGCGAGTCCGCGCCCGTGATCCGCGAGGCGGGCGGCGACCGCTCGGCCGTCACCGGCGGCACCACGGTCGTCTCCGACTGGCTGGTGGTGCGCATCACCGCCGCGCCCGGCTCGTCCTTTCTCGACCGGATGATCGCGCTGGTGGAAGGGGCCGAGCGGCAGAAGACGCCGAACGAGCTGGCGCTCACCATCCTTCTGGTCGGCATGACGCTGATCTTCCTGATCGCGGTGGTGACGCTGACGGGCCTGTCGGCCTATTCCGGCGCGGCCGTGTCCGTGCCGATCCTGGTGGCGCTTCTGGTCACGCTGATCCCGACCACGATCGGCGGCCTCCTGTCGGCCATCGGCATCGCCGGCATGGACCGCCTAATCCGCCACAATGTGCTGGCCATGTCCGGCAAGGCGGTGGAGGCGGCAGGCGATGTCGATACGCTGCTTCTCGACAAGACGGGCACCATCACCTTCGGCAATCGCATGGCCTCGGAATTCGTCGCGGTGCAGGGCATTTCGGAGACCGAAGCCGCCGAGATCGCGGTTCTGGCCTCGCTGGCGGACGAGACGGCCGAAGGGCGCTCCATTCTTGTTCTGGCGCGCGAGAGCTATCGCGTCGCCGTTCCGGAAGTGCAGCCCGAAGGCGCCGAGTTCATCCCCTTCTCGGCCTCGACGCGCCTGTCGGGCGTCGATCTCGGCACGCGGGTCATCCGCAAGGGCGCGGTGGACGCCATCAGGCGCTTCGTGCGCGAAACGGCGGGGCGCGAAGTCGAGGAGCCGGAGGCGTTCCGTCAGGCGGTGGAGCGCATCGCCAAGTCCGGCGGCACGCCGCTGGGTCTGGCCGAAAACGGCCGCTTCATCGGCGTGATCCATCTCAAGGACGTGGTGAAGCCCGACATCAAGGAGCGTTTCGCCGAGCTGCGCCGCATGGGGATTCGCACCGTCATGGTGACGGGCGACAATCCGGTGACGGCCGCCGCCATCGCGGGCGAGGCCGGCGTCGATGATTTCATCGCGGAAGCCACGCCCCAGGACAAGCTGAACTACATCAGAAACGAGCAGCGCCAGGGCCGTCTGGTCGCCATGTGCGGCGACGGCACCAACGACGCGCCGGCGCTGGCCCAAGCCGATGTCGGCGTCGCCATGCAGACGGGCACGCAGGCCGCGCGCGAGGCGGGCAACATGGTGGATCTCGACAGCGATCCGACCAAGCTCATCGAGATCGTCGGCATCGGCAAGCAGCTTCTCATGACGCGCGGCTCGCTCACCACCTTCTCCATCGCCAACGATGTGGCGAAATATTTCGCCATCATTCCCGCGCTCTTCATCGCCGCGATCCCCGAACTCGGCGTGCTCAACGTCATGAATCTGGCGACGCCCGAAAGCGCGATCCTCTCGGCGGTGATCTTCAACGCGCTGGTGATCGTGGCGCTGATCCCGCTGGCGCTGCGCGGCGTGCCCTACCGGGCGATGGATGCGGCCAGCGTCCTGCGCCGCAACCTCGCGATCTATGGCCTCGGCGGAATCCTCGTGCCCTTCGTCGGCATCAAGCTCATCGACATGGCGGTCGCGGCCCTCGGCCTCGCCTGAGATCAGAAGGAGATTCAAACATGCTTTCGCAACTCCGCCCGGCCGTGACGCTTCTGGGAAGCTTCACCCTCCTGCTCGGCATCCTCTATCCGCTGGTCATGACCTCGATCGCCGGCGCTGTCTTTCCGGCCCAAGCCCATGGCAGCGTCGTGATGCGGGACGGACAGGCGGTCGGCTCCTCGCTGATCGGCCAGAGCTTCAAGCAAGACCGCTATCTCCAGCTGCGCCCCTCCGCGGCCGGAACAGGCAACGGATATGACGCGTCTTCGTCGTCGGGCAGCAATCTCGGGCCGACCAGCGCCAAGCTCGCCGACCGCTTGAAGACCGACGGCGAGGCGATGCGCGCCGCCACCGGCGCGAGCACCCTGCCCGCCGACGCGATCACGACGTCGGGCAGCGGCCTCGACCCCGACATTTCGCCCGCCTATGCCGAGCTTCAGGTGGCTCGCATCGCGGGGGCGCGCACCCTGCCCGAGGCCGAGATCCGCCGCGTGATCGCGCAGAACACGCAAGGGCGCAGCTTCGGCTTTCTGGGCGAGCCGCGCGTCAATGTGCTGGCGGTCAATCTCGCATTGGACGCGCTGGCGCCCAAGGGCTGATCGGCGGGCGTCATCTCTGGAAATCAGGAGGCGTCCGGCAGGGCGCCTCTTTAAGAGCGCCTAACAAAATCTCCGGGCGGAGGATGGTCGAGGGATTTTCGTTATGGACGAGAAGCGAAGCGCAGTCGATGCCGGTGGCATCGGCGAGCATTCGCGACGAAGGCCATGGCGGAAAGGCCTGACCAGCCGACCCCGCGAGATTTTTGTTAGGCGCTCTAAGTTGAACCGGCAATCGGCCATGCCTCTCACGACCCGGACGGAGACACGCCATGATGTCGGACGATGCGCCGCGCGCTTCTCCAGACGCCCTGCTCGGCCAGGCCGAGCGCGAGGGGCGGGGCAAGCTGCGCCTGTTTCTGGGCGCGGCGCCGGGCGTCGGCAAGACCTATGCCATGCTCCAGGCCGCGCGCGCCGCAAAGGCCGGCGGGCGCGAGGTGCTGGTCGGCATCGTGGAAACCCATGGCCGCGCCGAGACGGAGGCCATGGTCGCGGGGCACGATCTCCTGCCGCGCCGCCTCGTGCCCTACAAGGGGCGGCTCGTGCCGGAATTCGATCTCGACGCCGCGCTCGCGCGCCATCCCTCGCTCCTGCTCGTCGATGAATACGCCCATTCCAATGTCGAGGGCTCACGCCACGCCAAGCGCTGGCAGGATGTCGCCGAATGCCTGCGCGCGGGGATCGACGTCTGGACCACGATGAACGTCCAGCATGTCGAGAGCCTCAACGATGTGGTTCAGCGCATCACGGGCGTGCGCGTGCGCGAGACCGTGCCCGACACCACGCTGGAACTCGCCGACGAGATCGTGCTGGTGGACCTGCCCTCGGACGAGCTGATCCGCCGGCTGGCGGAGGGCAAGGTCTATATCGAGGACACGGCGACCCGCGCCACGCAGAATTTCTTCAAGCCCTCCAACCTCACCGCGCTGCGCGAACTGGCGCTGCGCCAAGTTGCGGCGCAGGTCGATTCCGATCTGGTGGAGCGGATGCAGGGCGGGGCCATCGAAGGGCCCTGGGCAGCGGGCGAGCGGCTGCTCGTCTGCATCGGGCCGGACGCGCAGGCCGAGCGGCTGGTGCGCGAGGGCAAGCGCGTGGCCGAGCTTCTGGACGCGCCCTGGTTCGCCGTCACGGTGGAGCGGCCGGGCGTGACGCCCGACGCCGGGGCGGCCTCCCGCCTCGACGCGGCGCTGCAACTGGCCAAGAGCCTCGGGGCCGAAACGCACAGCCTCGTCGCCAACGACCTGCCGGCGGAAATCCTGCGCTTCTCGCGCTTCGAGAACGTGACGCGGATCGTGGTCGGCAAGGCCCGGCCCCGCCGCCTGAAGCTGCCGTTCTCGGAAGGGACGCTGGCGGACGCGATCGTGCGGCGCGCGAGCGGCGTCTCGGTTCTGGTGCTCACCGAAAGCGATCCCGCGCCCGCGCGCCCCTGGCGCTGGCCCGAGCCCGGTCGCTGGACCGGCTATGTCGCGGCGCTCGCCAGCGTCGGCATCGCCTCGGCGGTCGGCTCCGAGCTGGTGCGCTTCGTGTCGCTGCCCAATATCTCCATGCTCTATCTCCTGGCCGTGCTCGCGCCGGCGCTGCTCTATGGCGTCTGGCCCGCGATCCTCGCCTCGTTCCTGTCCTTCGCGGCCTATAATTTCTTTTTCATCGAGCCGACCTTCACCTTCACCATCGCCCGGCCGCACGAGCTTCTGGCGCTCGCGATCTTCCTGATCATCGCCGTCACCATCTCGGCCGTGGCGGGTCAGGCGCGCGAGCAGATGCACGCCTCCGCCCGGCGCACCCGCGCCGCGCGCCGGCTCTACGAGTTCACCCGCACGCTCTCGGGCCTGCCCGACGCGGATGCCGTGGCGGATGCCGCGGCCAGCGAAATCCACGCCGCGATCGGCCGGGCGGTGACGATCCTGCGGCCCGAGGGGGCGGATCTGGCCATTGCATCCGCCTGGCCGCCGGACGACCGTCTGGACGTGCCCGCCCGCACCGCCGCGCGCTGGGCGCACGAGCATGGCGAGACGGCGGGCGCGGGCACTCAGACCCTGCCTTCCAGCGGCTGGACGTTTCTTCCCCTCGCCGTTCAGGAAAGCCGGATCGGCGTGCTCGGGATCGAGCGCCCGCCCCAGGCCGATCCGCTGGACGCCGAATCCCGCGCGCTCCTGTCGGCGCTGGGCGAGCAGACCGCCGTCGCCCTGCAACGCGCGACCCTCTCGACCGAGGTGCGCAGCGCGCGCACGGCCGCCGAGACGGAGCGCGTCCGCAACATCTTGCTGGCCTCGATCAGCCACGATTTTCGAACGCCGCTCGCCTCCATTCTCGGCTCGGCGACGACGCTGATCGAATATCGCGAGCGTCTGGACGAGGCCGCGCGCGACGATCTTCTGGCGCAGGTGCGCGACGAAGCGCGCCATCTCGACCAGATGGTGCGCAATCTCCTGTCGATGACGCGGCTTGAAGCCGGCGCGCTGGAGATCGCGCGGGACTGGGTGGATATCGGCGAGATGCTGAACCGGCTGGTGGATCAGGCGATCCGGCGCGGCGCGACCCAGCGCTTCGCCCTCGATCTGCCCGGCGAGCCGCTCCTCGCCTTTGCCGACAGCACGCTTCTCGATCAGGCCGTGGGCAACGTGATCGGCAATGCGGTCAAACATGCGGGCGCGGAGGCCTCGATCCGGCTCGGCGCCATGAAGGAGGCCGATGGCGTGACCATCGAGATCGCCGATGACGGGCCGGGCATTCCCGAGCCGCTGCGTGCCCATGTCTTCGAGAAGTTCACGCGGCACCGCAGCTCGGCGGCCGATGGCGGCGACAGCGCGGGCCTTGGCCTTGCGATCACGCGCGGCATCGTGGAAGCCCATGGCGGCACGGTGGAACTGCTGCCTCCCGGCGGGGCGGGGCCGCAAGGCGCGCGCTTTCTGATACGATTGCCCTCTCAGCCCGAGGCCTCGGCATGACCCAGCCGACCATTCTCGTCGTGGATGACGAACGCGCCATTCATCGCTTTCTGAAACCCGCCTTGATGGCCGAGGGCTACCGGGTGGTTCAGGCGATGACCGGGACTGAGGCGCTGACGCTCGCGCCGGATATCCGCCCCGACGCCATCGTCCTCGATCTCGGCCTGCCCGATCTCGACGGCAAGGAGGTGATCCAGCGCCTGCGCCGGACCTCGCAGGTGCCCATCGTCATCCTCTCGGCCCGCGACCGCGAGTCCGAAAAGGTCCGCGCGCTCGATCTGGGAGCCGACGATTATGTCGAGAAACCCTTCGGCGTCGGCGAGCTGATGGCGCGCCTGCGAGCCGCCCTGCGCCATGCCCGGCCCTCGCGGGACGACACGATGCTCGTGGCGGGCAATGTCGAGGTCGATCTGGCGGCGCATGTCGTGCGCAAGGCGGGCCGCGAGGTCAAGCTGACGCGGCGCGAGTTCGAGGTTCTGGTGGTGCTCCTGCGCCATGCCGGCAAGGTCGTCACCCATTCCCATCTTCTGCGCGAAGTCTGGGGACCGGCCACGGACGGAAATGCGCAATATCTCCGGGTCTATGTCGGGCAGATCCGGCAGAAGCTGGAAGACGACCCCGCCATGCCCCGCCTGATCCTGACCGAACCGGGCATCGGCTATCGCCTCGTGTGAGGCTGGGTCGCAAAGGGCGGCGATGGCTGCCTGCGCCTTACCGCCGCGCGGCGAGGCCCTCGGACCGGCCTCATTCGCCTCGAACGCCGTTCCGCGCTGACGGGCCCTCGGGCAGGAGCGCCCTGTGGATCCTGCGATTCCAGCCGAAGGATGGGATTAAAGCGCTCCCAAGGGTGTTGATCCTGTATCGGACGCCACGCGCCGTTCACTTCGAGGGATCTCACATCATGATCGGCCTTTCTCCCCGCCTTGCCACACTTCTGGCTCTGGCCATCGTCGCGCCCGCGCTGGCGGCCGCGCCCGCGCCCACCGGCGGGCGCTTCCGGATCGACCCGGCCTCGCATATCGGCTTTCATGTCGGGCAGGTCGGCGGCGGCGGAATTTCGGGCACCATTCCGGCGGTGTCCGGCCGCTTCAGCATCGACCGCCGCGATCTCTCGCGCTCGACAGTCGAGGTCGAACTGCGCCCGGCCAGCGTCACGACCGGCCAGGCGCGGATCGACGCCTTCCTGCGCTCGGGCGCGGTGTTCGACGCCGAAGCGCATCCCGACATCACCTTCCGCTCCACGCGCGTCATTCCGACCGGCCCCAAAAGCGCGACCATCGAGGGCGTCCTGACCGCGCGGGGCCAGTCGCGCAACGAGACATTCCAGGCGACGCTCGCCGAGGAAGGCGCGGACCGGCTGGCCTTCCACGTGACCGGCGACGTCTTCCGCACGCCCTATGGCATGGGCGTCGGCACGCCGATCTATTCCAATGTCGTGAGCTTCGACATGCAGCTGGAGGGCGTGCGCTGAGGGCTCTTTCGCCAGTCGGCAAAAAAAGCGCGCGTGGCGGGATGAAACCCGGCTGCGGGGTGTTCTTCTGTTGGCGGGCGGCTCGTCCGTGTCTCCTCCGTTCAAGGATATGATTGATGACCAAGCCATTCCTGATGCTGGCCGGCGCGCTCTTCTTGCTCGCCTCCCCCGCCGCGCAGGCCGAAGACATGGCCGGCGGCGCTATTAAAGAGGTGCAGACCGCCAAGGGCGAGGTTCTCGCCGACGCCAAGGGCATGACGCTCTATACGTTCGACAAGGACCAGAACGGCGTTTCGGCCTGCTACGACGACTGCGCGAAGAAATGGCCCCCGCTCCTCGCCGCCAAGGGCGCGAAGGAAGAGGGCGAACTGACGCTCGCCAAGCGCCGCGACGGCGCGCTGCAATGGGCGCATGAGGGCATGCCGCTCTATCTCTGGCAGAACGACAAGAAGCCGGGCGACGTCACGGGCGATGGCGTCGGCGGCGTCTGGCACGTCGCCAAGGACTGATCGGCATGGGCGACGTCCTGAACGATATCGCGGACTGCGTGCCGGCCCTGCGCCGCTACGCGCGCGCCCTGACCCATGACCCGGACGGGGCCGACGATCTCGTTCAGGACTGCCTGGAACGGGCCATCGCCAAACGGTCCCTGTGGCGGCCGATCGGCCCGATCCGCCCCTGGCTCTTCCGCATTCTCCTGAACCTCCACCGCAACGCGCTGCGGGATCGCCGGCGCCGACCCGCCACCACGCCGGTGGACGAGCTGGCCGACATCCTGCCTGCGCCGGGCTCGGCTTTCGAGCGGGCGGCGCTGGCGGAGACGGCGCGCGCGATGGAGCGCCTGCCGGGCGAGCAGCGCGAGGCGTTGCTGCTCGTGGCCGTCGAGGGGCTGGGCTACGCGGAAGCCGCGGCGATCCTCGATATTCCCTTGGGAACCCTGATGTCGCGGCTCGGCCGGGCGCGCGCGACCCTGCGACAGATGACGAGCGAGAACGGCAGACCCATCTTGAAGGCGATCAAATGAGCGGCGAAACGCGGGACATGAGCGAAAGCGAGCTGCTCGCCTATGTGGATGGGGAGCTGGACGCGGCGGCGCGCGCGCGCGTCGAACGCCGCCTGGCCGCCGATCCGGCCGCCGCCGCGCTGGTGGAGGACTGGCGGATGCAGAACCGCCGGCTGGAAGCCCTTTATAGCTCCGCCGCGCGCGAGCCTGTGCCCGATCGTCTGCGACCGGATCTGATGACGCGTCCGCGCCGCGACCGAGCCGCCGGCTCCTGGCGCCAGATGGCGGCGGCCCTGGTGCTCCTGATGCTGGGCGCGGGCAGCGGCTGGTTCGGCCATGCCCTCCTCGCCCCCGAGGGCGCGGCGGGCGAGCCCCTGGTGGCGCAGGCGATCGAGGCGCATGATCTTTATTCCAGAGAGGTTCTGCATCCGGTCGAGGTGAAGGCCGAAGACAGTGCCCATCTTCAGACCTGGCTGTCGAAGCGGCTCGACCGGAAGCTGTCCATCCCCGACCTTCGACCGCTGGGGCTTTCGCTCATCGGCGGTCGGCTGCTGCCGGGCGCGGGCGGGGAGCCGGCGGCACAGATCATGTACGAGGACACAGGCGGTCAGCGCCTGACGCTCTATGTCCTGCCAACCGAAGAGGGCGGAGAGTCGGCCTTCCGCTATGCGAAGCTGGACGGGCTCGAGGCGATCTCCTGGCGCGATGAGAACGTGCGCTGCGTTCTGGTCGGCGGCCTGCCGCGCGAGCGTCTCCAGACCATCGCCAAGCTCGCCTATGGCGAGCTGATCTGAGGGGGGCCGACATGAGGTGGCGCAACACGCCCGCCCGCTATGGGGCGGTCAGCCGGGTGCTGCACTGGGCTATCGCCCTCGCCTTCGTCGCGCAGATCCCGCTGGGCTTCCTGACGCAGGCGACGGCCGACCAGCCGGCGCTTCAGTTCCAGCTCTACCAGTGGCACAAGTCGATGGGCTTCCTCGTGCTGAGCTTGGCTGCGGTCCGTGCTCTCTGGTCCTTCGCCAATCCGAAGCCGAGGGATGCGGCGGGGCCGCACCGCGCCGGGGCGATGCTGGCCCGCACGGCCCATGCCGTGTTGCTTCTTCTGACGCTTGCCGTGCCGTTGACAGGTTGGGCGATCGCCTCGACTTCGCCACTTCAAATCCCGAGCTTCGCCTTCGATCTCGTTCTGGTGCCGAACTTGCCAATGGACGTGTCCGACGCGGCCGAGGCGTTCTGGTCGAACATTCACGTGTGGCTGGCTTATGGGGCCGGAGCCCTCGTCGTGATCCATGCGAGCGCGGCGGTTTATCACGCCTTCCGCCCTCATGCCGGCTCGCTTCATGGGATGCTGCCGCAGCGACGGGTCCAGGCTCGATAACAGGCCCCGATCGGGTGTCGGCCGTTCTCGCACCTATTCCGTTTGAATCCTGGCGAGCGCCGAGAACCAGCCGAGCCCGCCCTGCGTGGTCCCGCGCGGCCGGTACTCGCAGCCGACCCAGCCGTCATAGCCCGCCTCGTCGAGCTGGCCGAAAAGCCAGGGGTAATTGAGTTCGCCCCGGTCCGGCTCGTGGCGCTCCGGCACCGAGGCGATCTGAATGTGGCCCACGGCCGAGCGGTAGGTTTCGAACAGACGCCAGACGTCCCCGTCCATGATCTGCGCGTGGTAGAAGTCCATCTGAACCTTGAGGTTGGGCAGGCCGATCTCGGCTATGATCTCGTGACCCTCCCGCTGGTGGTTCAAGAGATAGCCCGGCATGTCGCGCGTGTTGATCGGCTCGATCAGAAGGGTCATCCCCTCGTCGGCGAGGCGCCGGGCGGCGGAGGCGATGTTGCGTCGGTAGAGGTCGAGGGCCCGCTCGCGCTCCATCCCCGCCGGCAGAAGCCCGGCCATCGCGTGCAGCCGCTCGCAGCCGAGCACCTTGGCATAGGCGAGCGCGGTCTCGACGCCAGCAGTGAACTCGGCCTCGCGTCCCGGCAGGCAGGCGAGGCCCCGTTCCCCCGCCGCCCAGTCGCCGGGCGGCATGTTGAAGAGCGCCTGGGTCAGGCCGTGCCGCCGCAGCCGGTCGGCGATGGCCTCGGCCTCCCACTCGTAGGGGAACAGGAACTCCACCCCGGCAAAGCCCGCCGAAGCGGCCTCCTCGAAACGCTCGAGGAACGGCACCTCGTTGAACATCATGGTGAGATTTGCGGCAAAACGCGGCATGGCGGCGTCCTTGAGGGAGGAGATCCGGCGTTACCAGACGGCGCCGAACGTCTCGCGTAACGGCTGGATTTCGTCCTCTCCGAGCACGCGGATCGGGCGGCCGTGCAGAAGGAGCGCGATGCGCGCGGTTTCCTCCAGCTCCTCCATCGCGGCGCGCGCGGCGCTGAGCGTGGGGCCGGAGACCACCGGGCCATGATTGGCGAGAAGCACGCTCCCCCGGTCCTTGGCGACTCGCGCCACCGCTTCGCCCATCGCGGGGTCGCCGGGCCGGAAGTAGGGCAGAAGCGGCAGGCGACCGACGCGCATCACGAAATAGGGGGTGATCGGCGGAATGCAGCTTTCCGTGTCGAGCCCGTCGAGGCAGGAGAGAGCCACGGCGTGCGGGGCATGGAGATGCACCACCGCCCCGGTGCCGGGCCGGTTTTCGTAGAAGGCGCGGTGCAGCACCGACTCCTTGGTGGGCGGATCGCCGGACAGGAGGTTCCCGTCCCAATCGAGCTTGGAGATGCGCTCGGGCTCGAGGTCGCCGAGCCCCGCATTGGTCGGCGTCATCAGCCAGCCGTCCTCCAGACGGACGCTGAGATTCCCCGACGTGCCGGGCGCCAGACCCAGCGCGCGGAACCCCGCGCCGGTCCGCACCATCTCGTCGCGCAGGCGCGCTTCGTCGGAGGAAAGCGTCATGGCATGATCTCGAAGGCGCGGGTCATGATGTCGTCTCCGCCGAAATTGCCGGATTTCAGCGCCAGCGCCAGCGGCTCGGGCGTGCCGACGCTCTGCGTCCAGGGTACGCCGGGATCGATCGAAGGCCCGATGCGCAGGCCCGTCACGCCGAGCGCCTCGACCACGGCGCCCGATGTCTCGCCGCCCGCGACCAGGACGCGACGCACGCCGCCCTCGTGCACCAGCCGCCGCGCGACCGTCGCCAGCGCGCGCTCGACCCTTTCGCCCGATGCCGCCGTGCCGTAGCGCGTCTGGACCTCGCGAAGGTGCTCGGGCGCCATGCCGGCGTGGATCAGCACGGGGGCTTCGCCCGCGTTCGATGCTGCGAAGGCGACAAGCTCGTCCACATGCGCGTCGAACTCCGTGAACAGCGCATCCACCTCGACGGGCATAGCCGGGATGCGCGCTTTGGCGTGTTCGATCTGCGCCAGGGTGGCGCGCGAGCAACTGCCGGCCAGCACCAGGGCGCGGCCGCCCACGCGGTCGAGCCGCGCCGCATCGCCGCGCGGTGCGAAGCCGGCGAAGGTTGCCGGCAGGGTGAGGCCGAGGCCGGACCCGCCGGTGAGAAGCCTCAGATCGGCCGAGCCTTCCGCGATGGACACGAGATCCCGGTGATCCAGCGTATCGCAGACGGCGATGCCGACGCCCTTCGCCCGCAATTCGGCGATCCGCCGGCGCACGCCCGCCGCGCCTCCGGCCAGCGCATGATGGCTGACGAGGCCGACGGGCCGGCGCGTCTGCGGCTGGAGCACGCGCGGCAGAAAGGCGTCGCGCATCGGCGTCAGCGGATGGTCCTGCATACCGCTTTCGTTCAAGAGCACATCGCCCGCGAAGAGATAGCCGTTGTAGACGGTGCGCCGATTGGCCGGCAGGGACGGGACGGCGAGCGTGAAATCCTCGCCCAGCGCATCCAGAAGCGCGTCGGCGACGGGGCCGATATTGCCGTCGGGCGTGGAATCGAAGGTCGAGCAATATTTGAAGACGAAGCGCTCGCAGCCCGCGCCGCGCAGCCATTCCAGCGCCCGGAGCGAATGGCGCACGGCCTCATCGGGCGCGACCGTGCGCGATTTCAGCGACACGACCACCGCGTCGCACTCGGTCTCGAGCGGGGTGGCCGGCACGCCGATCGTCTGCACGACGCGCATTCCGGCCGAGACGAGCTGGCTGGCGAGATCGCTCGCGCCGGTGAAATCGTCGGCGATGCAGCCAAGACGCGCGGCGACCATTCAGCCCTGATCCTTCGCGGCGCGGGTGGGCAGGTCGACGCCGGGGAAAATCTTGATTACCGCCGCGTCGTCCTCGCGGCCGAGCCCCATGGCGGAGGCCTGGGTGAACATCTGCAAGGCCTGCGCGGTCAGCGGCAGCGGGAACTTGCGATTGTGCGCGCTGCCGTGCACGAGGCCGAGATCCTTGACGAAGATGTCCACGGCCGAGCGCGGCGCGTAGTCGTCGTCGAGGATGTGGGGCACGCGGTTCTCGAACATCCAGGAATTGCCGGCGCTCGCCGTGATCACCTCGAACAAGGCCTTCGGGTCGCAGCCGCCCGAAATGCCGTAGGCCATGGCCTCGGCGGCCGCCGCGATATGCACGCCGGCGAGAAGCTGGTTCACCAGCTTGACCTGGGAGCCCGCGCCGATCTCCGGTCCGAGGTCGAAGACGCGCCCCGCCACCGCGTCCAAGGCAGGCCTCGCCTTGGCGAGCGCTTCCGGCGCGCCCGAGGCCATCACCGTGATCTCGCCCGCCGCCGCCTTGAGCGCGCCGCCCGAGATCGGCCCGTCGATGAAGTGGAGACCGGCCTCGAGGATCGGACGGCTCAGAGCCCGCACGCTGTCGGGCGCGCAGGTGGCGCATTGCACCACCACCGAACCCGGCTTCATCGCGGCCACCGCGCCGCCCTCCCCCAGGAGCGCGGCTTCCGCCTGCGCGGCGTTGACCACCACGCAGAAGAGGATGTCGGCCTCAGCGCCCACTTCGGCGGGCGAGGCGGCCGCATGACCGCCTTTTTCGGCGAAAGCCCGCAGCGCTGCGGGATTGGGATCGTAGCCGGAGGTCTCGATCCCGGCGCGCACGAGCGACGCCGCCATGCCGAGCCCCATGGAGCCGAGACCGATGACACCAGCGCGGATGAGCCTATCGGGAGCGTTCAAAGCCTGGGTTCCTTCTTGGAGACTGTTTCGGACGTCCACCGGGTCGGCTCGACGGGTCTTTCGGTCGCCCCGATCGTTGCCGATCTTCGCCGATCCCCCACCGGGGACTTCCGAAACAGGTTCCGACGGCGGCGGGATCGGTGGTTGGCGTCAGTCATCGGCCGTCTCGGCCCGCGCCGCGCGCAGCCGGCGCTCGGCTCCCATGAGATGCGTCGCCATGGCATCCGCGGCCCAGGCGCCTTCTCCCGCCTCGATGGCCAGGAGGATGCGCGCGTGCTCCGCATGGACTTCCGCGACGAAGGCGGCTCGCCGTCGCTCGTTGGCGCGGGTCGCGCGCATCGCTTGCGTGAGCACCTGTTGGCAGGCGAGGTGAACGTCGAGGAGATAGTCATTGCCGGTGGCCTCGGCGATGATGCGGTGAAAGAGCAGGTCTTCGCAAACGCCGTCACGCCCTTCCGCTTCGGCGATCAGCAGGGCGCGCTCGGCCTCGCGCAGGGCCTCAAGCTGCGCCGACGTGCGGCGCGCGGCGGCCAGGCGTGTGGCCTCGGTCTCGATCGCGCGGCGCAGTTCGATCATTCGCGTCACATCCTCCAATGACGCGGTGGGGAGGGTTAGGCGTATCTCGAAACGGGGCGTGGCCGACACGAAACTGCCCGAGCCGCGGCGCGACACCACGAGGTCTTCCGCGCGCAGGACGGCGATCGCCTCGCGAACGGACGGGCGGCTGAGTTGGAAGTTCTCGGCCAGTTCGGCTTCCGTCGGCAGTTTCTCGCCCGCGCGCAGCGCGCCGGTGAGAATGCGATCCCTCAAGAAGACTGACAAATTTTCCGATGGCGACGCCAAGTTTCACCAAACCCCTACGCCGAGCGGCCCGCATTTGGCCTATATCGAATATTACGCCGCTCACGCTGGCGATATCCTCGAAATATGTCAAACAACTTTTTAGGCGCGTTGCAGCGTTTCGTCGCGAAGCCATCGTCCCCCGCTATCCAAGCGGGTAGGACGAGTGTCGGCGTCTGAAGCCAAAGGCTTCGGAGCGCGACCGCAATACGGATGAGTCTTCACTTCTGAGCCGCGACTGAAAACGGCGTTTCGCGCTCGCAATATTGGAATTTCGATATTTTAGCTCGAATAGATGTCGGAGCACGATCGTACGCCATAGTTTGATTCCACAACGTTTTTTCCATCCGCCTCTATAGGCGTGTGTTTTATAGTATTGATTACGAATTACCGGCCGAAACCAGCGCGCAACATTGCAGCGCAACACAACGGGCCGGTTGACAGACTGAAAATCGCCTGAAAAGTTCCACTGGTCCGCTGGTCGAGCCAGTGGTCAGGAGGCGAGATCCTATGCCGCTGTCCGAATTCATCCTGGAAAACGCTCCCGAGCTGCGCGAGGCGATCGTGCGCCGGAACGTTCGGGATGTGGTGGCCGAGAAGATCGCCATGCTGATCGCGTCCGGCGTCCTGCAGGTCGGCGACGACCTGCCGAGCGAGCGGGATTTGGCGGCCGCGCTGCAAGTGAGCCGCGAGTCTGTGCGTGGGGGCGTGCAGATCCTAGCAGGCAAGGGGTTGCTCGCCGTGCTGCACGGCGCCCGCACGCGGGTTCGCTCGGACGAGGTGGGGCCGGAATTCCGCCGCGCGCGGGAGGCTCGCCTCATCAACGCCTACGAGCTGGACGATGTGCACGCGGCGCGGCTCGTCAACGAGCGGATCGTGGTGGGCGACGCCGCGGAGCGGATGGATGAGGAGACGCTGCGCGGTCTGCGCCAGTCTCTGGCGATGCAGGCGAGCGCCCTGGAGGACCCGGTGCGCTTCCTGGTTCTGGACCGCGAGTTTCACATGGCGATCTACCGCCGCTGCGCCAATCCGGTTCTGGTGGAGTTCGTGGGCGACCTGTTCGGCTACATGATGCAGCAGCGCCATCGCGCGGTGTCGGAGCCGGGCGCGATCGCGCGCAGCCATGCCGACCATGCCGAAATCCTGCGCGCGCTGGAGGGGCGGAACCGCGAGGCGACCGTGCGCGCCTTCGACGTGCATATCCATCGCATCTACGAAACCACGCGGCGCGTGATGGGCCTGCCACCCGCCGCGCACTGTGCGGAGGAAACCCGTCTAACGGGCTAGAGCCTGTCCCGCGAAAGCCGGATCGGCGTTCGCGCCGGGACAAGGCGGAGAAACAAAAGCCTGGAGCTCGTCCGGCGAACCCAGGTTCGAGGGACAGGCTCTGGCAGCCGGCATCCGCCATGAGGCGGACCGCCGGCGACAGGGGAGGAGAAGACGCATGAAGGTGCTCATCATCGGCGCGGCCGGGATGATCGGGCGCAAGCTCGCCGAGCGGATCGCAGCCGACGGAAGCCTGGGGGGCAAGCCGGTCGATCGTCTCGTGATGGTGGACGTCGTCCAGCCGAACGCGCCCGAGGGCCGGATCGCCGACATCGCCACTCAGGCCATCGACGTGTCGGCGCCCGATGCCACCCAGCCGCTGATCGCGGAGCGGCCGGACGTCGTGTTCCATCTGGCCGCCATCGTCTCGGGCGAGGCCGAGGCCGATTTCGACAAGGGCTATCGCATCAATCTCGACGGCACGCGCGATCTCTTCGAGGCGATCCGGCGGGAGCACCTCAGCTCGGGCTATAGGCCCCGCGTGGTCTTCGCCTCGTCCATCGCGGTCTTCGGCGCGCCCTTCGCCGACAGGGTGCCCGAGGATTTCGCCCTGACGCCGCTGACGAGCTACGGCACGCAGAAGGCGATCGGCGAGCTGCTTCTGGCCGACTACACGCGGCGCGGCTTCCTCGACGGCGTCGGCCTGCGACTGCCGACGATCTGCGTGCGGCCCGGCGCGCCCAACAAGGCGGCGTCCGGCTTCTTCTCCAACATCCTGCGCGAGCCCATGTCCGGCAAGGAAGCCGTGCTGCCGGTGGCCGATACGGTGCGCCACTATTTCGCCAGCCCGCGCGCGGCGGTCGGCTTCTTCCTTCATGCCGCGACGATGGACACGGCCCTCATCGGCCCGCGCCGCAATCTCAACATGCCGGGTCTGTCCGCCACCGTCGGGGACGAGCTGGAGGCGCTGCGCTCGGTGGCCGGGGAGAAGGCTCTGGCGCTGGTGAAGCGCGTGCCGGACGAGACGATCATCCGCATCGTGGACGGCTGGGCGCCGGATATCGAAGCCAAGCGCGCCCGCGACCTCGGCTTCACGGTGGAGAATTCCTTCGAAGAGATCGTCCGTGCCCATATCGACGACGAACTCGGCGGCAGCGTGCAGGCATGACGGGAGCATCGGGAATGTCGGGCGAAGAGAGCCGTATCGCGCTTGTGACGGGCGGCGGAACGGGCGTCGGCAAGGCGATCTCGACGGCGCTGGTCGCGGCCGGGTGGACCCTCGTGATCTGCGGACGCCGGCGGGAGGTGCTGGAGACGGCGGCGGGCGAGCTTGGGCGTGGCACAGTGCCCATCGTGGCCGATATCGGCGACCCCGCTTCGGTCGCCGCGCTGTTCGAGGGCATCCGGCAGCGCTTTGGGCGGCTCGACCTCCTCGTCAACAATGCCGGCTCCGTCGCACCGGCGATCCCGCTGGAGGACCTGAGCTTCGACCAGTGGAGCACGGTGGTCTCGGCGAACCTCACCGGCGCGTTCCTGTGCACGCAGGCCGCGTTCAAGCTGATGAAGGCGCAGGAGCCGCGTGGCGGGCGCATCATCAACAACGGCTCGATCTCGGCCACGACCCCGCGTCCGAACTCGGCCCCCTACACGGCCACCAAACACGCCATCGCGGGCCTGACGAAATCCACCGCGCTCGACGGGCGCAAATACGACATCGCCTGCGGCCAGATCGATATCGGCAATGCCGCCAGCGACATGACCGCCGCCATGTCGGCCGGCGTGATGCAGGCGGACGGGCGCATCGCGTCCGAGCCCACGATGGACCCGGCGCATGTCGGCCGTGCGGTCGCCCACATGGCCTCGCTGCCCTTGGAGGCGAACGTGCTGACCATGACGGTGATGGCCACCAAGATGCCCTTCGTCGGGCGCGGCTGAGTTTCGAAGCGGCCTCGGGAGAGGGCCGCCGACTTCAACGGGTGCGTCAGTGCCCGCCAACGGGAACAGGCGGAGGATCGAGGGAAACCGGCGGGACAAGCCGGCCCTCGGCCGAAGCCTTGGGGAGGAAACCACATGGCGTCAGTCGATATCGTCGACGTTCGCAAGTCGTTCGGGGCGCACCCCGTCATCAAGGGCGTCGATATCCAGATCGAGGACGGCGAGTTCGTGATCCTCGTCGGCCCCTCGGGCTGCGGCAAGTCCACGCTGCTGCGGATGCTGGCGGGGCTGGAGCACGTCACGAGCGGGCAGATCCGCATCGGCACCAAGGTCGTCAACGATGTGCCGCCGAAGGATCGGGACATCGCCATGGTGTTCCAGAACTACGCGCTCTATCCGCACATGACGGTGGCCGACAACATGGCCTTCTCGCTGGCGCTGAAGAAGGCCTCGCGCGAGGAGATCGAACGCCGCGTGAAGCCAGCCGCCGAAATCCTCGGCCTGTCGCATCTTCTCGACCGCTATCCGCGCCAGCTGTCGGGCGGCCAGCGCCAGCGCGTCGCCATGGGCCGCGCCATCGTGCGCGATCCGCAGGTCTTCCTGTTCGACGAGCCCTTGTCGAACCTCGACGCCAAGCTGCGCGTGTCGATGCGCACCGAGATCAAGAACCTCCACCAGCGCCTGACCACCACGACCGTCTATGTCACCCACGACCAGATCGAGGCCATGACCATGGCCGACAAGATCGTCGTCATGCATGACGGCATCGTGGAGCAGGTCGGCGCGCCGCTGGAGCTCTACGACCGGCCGAACAATCTCTTCGTCGCCGGCTTCATTGGCTCGCCGGCCATGAACATGCTGCACGGCCGGCTCGACGCGAACGATCCGACGCGCTTCGTCACCTCCGATGGCACGGTGCTGCCGGTGAGCGGCCGGTACGCGGGCGCTGGGGGGCAGGACCTTGTCTATGGCGTGCGACCGGAGGCGATCAGCTTGGGCGGTCCGATCGCCATCAAGGTCGTGGTCATCGAGCCGACGGGCTTCGAAAGCCAGGTGCTGGGCGAACTCGGCCGGACGGCGGTCACCTGCGTCTTCCGCGAGCGGGTGACGCTGAAGCCCGGCGAGACGCTGAACGTCTCGATTGACCCCGAAGCCGTGCATCTCTTCGACGCCGCCAGCGGCCAGCGGCTTTGACCTCGTAGAACTTGCGTAGGGCGCTGGCGGCAACGGGGCACGACCGGCGCGAAAAGCTCGAAAAGACGCCCCGACCTTGGGAGGAACACCGTGATCAACCGTAGACAGATTCTCGCCGGCACGGCCGGCATCATCACCGGGGCAGCGCTCGGCGTCCGTCTCTCGATGGGCCAGGCCTTCGCGCAAGGCGCGCCGACCTTCACGCCCGAGCCGGGCGCGTCCCTGCGCCTCCTGCGCTGGGTGCCCTTCGTGCCGGCGGAGGAAGAGGCGTTCCTTGCCAACACCAAGAAGTTCACCGACGCGACCGGCGTCCAGGTGCGCGTCGACAAGGAAAGCTGGGAGGACGTGCGCCCCAAGGCGGCGGTGGCCGCCAATGTCGGCTCCGGGCCGGACATGGTCATGAGCTGGTTCGACGATCCCCAGCAATATCCGGACAAGCTGGTGGACGTGACCGATCTCGGCACCTCGATCGGCGCGGCCAATGGCGGCTGGTATCCGGGCCTCGAATCCTACGCCCGGCGCGGCGACCGCTTCATCGCCCTGCCGCTCTGCGCCATCGGCAACGCCGTGGTCTATCGCGACAGCCACATGAAGGCGGCGGGCTTCCAGGAATTCCCGAAGGACACGGCCGGCTTCCTCGAACTCTGCAAGGCGCTGAAGGCCAAGGGCACGCCTACCGGCTTCCCGCACGGCAAGGCGGTGGGCGACGGCAACAACTACGCGCACTGGCTGCTGTGGAGCCATGGCGGCAAGATGGTGGACGAGAGCGGCAAGGTCACCATCAACAGCCCCGAGACGCTGGAATCCGTCAAATATGCCATGGAGCTCTACAAGACCTTCATTCCGGGCACGGAGAGCTGGCAGGACGTCAACAACAACCGCGCCTTCCTGGCCGGGCAGGTGTCGCTGACCGCCAACGGCGTGTCGGTCTATTACGCCGCGCTGAAGGATCCCGCGCTGAAGGAGATCGCGCAGGACATGCGCTCGGTGAACCTGCCGATCGGCCCCGTGGGCCAGTCGGTGGAATTGGCCCAGGCCTCCACCATCTCGATCTTCAAGCACACGAAGTTCCCGGAAGCCGCCAAGGCCTATCTCCAGTTCCTGTACCAGCCGGACAACATGAACGCCTGGATCCAGGGCGCCAGCGCTTATTGCTGCCAGCCGCTCAAGGCCTTCGAGAACAACCCGGTCTGGACCGCGAACCCGATCCATGCCGCCTATGCCAAGGCCTCGGCGAGCCTGCGTCCGAACGGCTATGCCGGCCCGCTGGGCGCGGCCTCCGCCGGCGTGATGGCCGACTACGTGCTCGTCGATATGTATGCCGAGGCCGTGACGGGCCAGTCCTCGCCCGAGGACGCGATCAAGAATGCCGAGCGCCGGGCCAACCGCTACTACCGCGTCTAGCCTGAGAGCCGGGGACGGAACCCTGCGGTCGATCCTCCGGGAGTTTTCGGTCCTCCCGGCTCTCGCCATCGCCGACGCCGCGCCCGCCGAACTGTTGCGGGCGGGGCCATTCCATCCCTCGCGCGATCGGGACCCGCCATGTCCAGAACCACGGCCGGCGCCATGCCGTCCAAACCGTCCTTCTTCGAGCGGCTGTCGCAGAGCCGGAACGGGCTCGGCCTCCTGTTCATGCTGCCGGCGGCCGTCTTCCTTCTCTGCTTCCTGACCTATCCGCTCGGCCTCGGTGTCTGGCTCGGCTTCACCGACACGCGGATCGGCCGACCCGGCATCTTCATCGGGCTGGAGAACTACCAGTACCTGATGGAAGACAAGGTTTTCTGGCTCTCGGTCTTCAACACAATCGTCTACACGGCCGTCGCCTCGGTCCTGAAGTTCGCGCTGGGCCTTTGGCTTGCGATCATCCTGAACGAACATCTGCCCTTCAAGACCTTCTTTCGCGCCGTGATCCTTCTGCCTTGGGTCGTGCCGACGGTTCTGTCCGCGCTGGCCTTCTGGTGGATCTTCGACAGCCAGTTCTCGATCATCTCCTGGGTGCTGATGCAGGCCGGGATCATCGATAAGCCGATCAACTTCCTGGGCGACGCCACCAACGCGCGGCTTTCGGTCATCGCGGCCAATGTCTGGCGCGGCATTCCCTTCGTCGCGATCTCGCTGCTGGCCGGCCTCCAGACCATTCCGACCTCCCTGCACGAGGCGGCCGCGCTCGACGGCGCGACGTCCTGGCAGCGGTTCCGGCGCATCACCTTGCCGCTGCTGACCCCCATCATCGCGGTGGTGATGACCTTCTCGGTGCTGTTCACCTTCACCGACTTCCAGCTGATCTACGTCCTGACCAAGGGCGGGCCGGTCAACGCCACGCATCTGATGGCGACCCTGTCGTTCCAGCGCGGCATTCCGGGCGGGGCGCTCGGCGAGGGCGCCGCCATCGCGGTGGCCATGGTGCCGTTCCTTCTGGCGGCGATCCTGTTCAGCTTCTTCGGCCTGCAGCGCCGCAAGTGGCAGCAGGGCGGAACGGATTGAGGAGAGAAGCGATGACCGCAAACACCACCGAGACCGCCGGCCAACTCACCGACGACGTCGTCGGCATGTCCCATCACGACACCTTGGCGCGCAAGATCCTCGTGATCTACCTGCCGCTTGCCGTCTTCCTGTTCGTGCTGCTCTTCCCGTTCTACTGGATGGCGATCACGGCGGTGAAGCCGAACGACCAGCTGACCAACTACGCCAACTACAGCCCGTTCTGGGTGGTCGGGCCGACGCTCGACCATATCAAGTATCTCCTGTTCGAGACCTCCTATCCCGGCTGGCTCTGGAACACGGTGATCGTCGCGGTCTGCTCGACGGTCATCGCGCTGGCGGCCTCCGTCTTCGCCGCCTATGCCATCGAGCGGGTGCGCTTCACCGGCGCGCGGATCACCGGCCTGATGGTGTTTCTCGCCTATCTCATTCCGCCGTCGATCCTCTTCATCCCGCTGGCCTTCATCGTGTTCCAGCTCGGCATGTTCGACTCGCGGTTGGCCCTGATCCTGACCTACCCGACCTTCCTGATCCCGTTCTGCACCTGGCTTCTGATGGGCTATTTCCGGTCGATCCCGTTCGAGCTGGAAGAGAGTGCGCTGGTGGACGGGGCGACGCGCTGGCAGATCCTGACCAGGGTCGTGCTGCCGCTCGCCGTCCCGGGGCTGATCTCGGCCGGCATCTTCGCCTTCACGCTGGCCTGGAACGAGTTCATCTACGCGCTCACCTTCATCCAGTCGTCGGAGAACAAGACGGTCCCCGTGGGCGTTCTCACCGAACTCGTGCGCGGCGACGTCTACGAGTGGGGTTCGCTCATGGCCGGCGCGCTGCTCGGCTCGCTGCCGGTGGTGATCCTCTACTCGTTCTTCGTCGACTATTACGTGTCGTCGATGACGGGCGCGGTGAAGGAGTGAGCGCCGACGCGGGCTTGGGAGCGGCACCGGCCAGAGGCGGGTTGCGGGCGATAGCGGCGGGTCTACGTTTCGGCGAAAGCATGGAAGGATGGACGTCTAAGCGGAACCCAGCCCAGCCCTCGGATGACGCGGGCCATCGGTCCGAACGCCGAGAGGACCGGTTATCGATCTAGCCCGACGAGGCCAGTCTCCGCCATCACCGCCATGACCTAGCGGCAGACTTGGCAGCAGATGGGGGGGGGGCAGACGTGTCCCGAGGATCGGCCCGATACTTGTCGTCGATCCGTCGCACGAGGCGGCGGATCGCCTTTTCGGCGTACATGGCCTTGTCAGCCGCGGACAGGACGGCGCGCACATCCTGGCCGGCCTTCCAGATCTCCGCGCCCACGCTCAACGTGATGGGAAGGTCGGTTCCCGGCAGAACGATCCCCCGGTCGATGGCGCTCCTGATCTCGTCCAGTCGCCGATCCAGCAGAACGCGCTCCTCGACCTGGAGAAGGATGTAGAACTCGTCGCCGCCGACCCGGGCCACGACCTCGTTCGGACGGATCATGGCCTGAAGCACTTCGCCCGCATGCCGGATCATCCGATCCCCCAGCCGGTGCCCCCATTCGTCGTTGACGAATTTGAGCTGGTCGAGATCGACGACGGCGAGCGAGAAACCGCGATGGGTGTAGACGGACTGCTCCGTGGCGTTGATCACGGCCTCGTCGAAGCGACGGCGGTTCGGCAGCCCCGTCAAAGGGTCTACATAGGCATAGTGCTGAAGCTCGGCCTGAAGTCTTTTGGCGCCGCTGATGTTCTGCGACACGCCTAGAACCCTCGTGATCTCACCCGTGACTTCGTCCCGGATCGGGGTGAGCGTGGTTCGGAACCATTTCGGCTCCCCGCGCAGCACGACGCATTCCTCGATGTCCTGCACGCGCTGCGTCCGCACACACAGATCGTAGCGTTGGATCATCTGCGCCGCGTAATCGGCCGGCAGGCACTCCTGAAACAGACGACCCGCGACCCGAGCCTGCTCGATACCGATCTCCAGGGCCGCGGCGGTGTTGACCCCGACGAAGCGGTATGTCCCCTCCGACTCGACATCGACGATGCTCATGGCAACGCCAACGCAATCGAGATCGACGGTGAGTTTCATGCCAGATGGTCCCCCAACACGAGCGCGATCGCCGCCCTTGCGTCTGGGATAAGAAGGTCTGAACACTCGAGTCGTTCCACGCCGATCAGCGCCTGCCTGTCCTCCGGCACAAATGCTGCCAAGGGCGGCGTGAATTCGCTTGGCCTTGGCGGACGTCACGGTTGCCCGCTCCGCTCGCCGCGATGGATGAGGCGGGCCGGAGCGTCGCGGAGCTGCGCAGCAGAGGCCGGTTCGGGCAATGCAATCCCTAAAAACGATGGGTTGCGACGCCTCTCCAGCCCGACGCCAGCTTAACGTCCCACACTCATGACCAAGCACTCTCCCCGAAAGGTGAAGTCATGGTCCCGACCGTTATCGAAGCCACCCGTACAGATGACGCCGAGAAGGAAGCCCTGGCAGCCTCGATGATCGAGGTCTCGAAGCTGACCCGTGATTTGCTCGCCATGCACTTGGCGACGATCGCCCTGTCCCCCGGCGAAGACGATTACCTGCTCGCGCTCAGCACGCGCGCATCCACCGACCTCAACGAGGCGGCGGAGGAACTGGGTGTGCGCCCGCTCGTCGCCGCGAAGGCCTATGAACGGCTGTCGATCCGGAATCTGGTCACGGTCGATGGCGGCACGGTCACGTTGACGGAGTCCGGCAGCGCGACCCGCTCGCAGATCTCGACCGTTTACCGCATGGTCGGCGAGGACATCGCGGACCGGCTGAGCACCAACACGCTGGAAGTCGTCAAGAGCGTTCTGAACGAAGCCAAACGCAACATGAAGCGCGCGCTCCGGCAGAAGCGCTAACATCCGGCGAGCCGGCCGATATCGCCCACGGGGCCGATCGCTTCATGCCGTTCCCTGAGAGCGCGGACAGGGGGGCGGGCTCACCTCCCCTCGTGAAGGCAATGCGGTCGGCGGCTCCCAGCAAGGCCTCGTGTCCGGTTCTGAACCGCCGGGTTCGCCCTTGTCGCGGAGGCCTCATCGCCCCTGCGATCAGCGGCGCGTTGCCGTCTCACCCAGAAAGAACCGGAGCATCTCGCGCGAGGCATCGGGGCCGGCTGGGTCGGCATGGGAACCGGCCGCGTCGCCGCCGGACCAAGCATGGCCCAATCCCTCGATCCGCCAATGCTCCATGGCGGAGCGCGCATCGCCCGACGCGCGCCGTGTGCGCGTGAAGGCGCGCCCGTTCGCGGTTCCGGTGGCGGTTTCCTCCGCCTCCTTCCGGTCCAATCCGAGCCCGGCGATCCGATCGCCATTGGCGGGATGGACGGTCGTATCCCGTGTGCCATGGAAGACGATGGCCGGCACGCTCGGCACGCCGCCGCGTCCGACGGTCTGGCCGCTGCGCATGACCGCGAGCGCCGTCGCGACATCGCGGGCGCTGGCATGGGGCAGTCCCGAATGGATGCCGACCGCCGAAAAGAGATCGGGCCGCGTCGATCCGAGAACGGCGGCCATCGCGCCTCCGGCCGAAAGCCCGGCGGCGAAGATCCGGCCGCGATCGACGGCATGGCTCCCGGCGATAGCCTCGACGATGCCGGACAGGATCGCCGGCTCCCCCGCATGGCCTCCCTGGTGCGCGGGCTCGAACCAGTTCCAGCACAGGCGCGGATTGGCCGATCGGTCCTGCTCGGGATAGGCGACGAGGACGTTCGCGTCTTCCGCGACCGCGTTCATCCGCGTGCCCACCGCGAAATCCTCCGGTGTCTGCGTGCAGCCATGCAGCATCAGAACGAGCGGGCGCGGTTCATCGGCCTTTGCCGCCGGCACGTAGAGCCGATAGGCGCGCCGACCGGCTGGTCCCTCATAGTCGAGACGCAGGAACTGCGCCCCTTCAGGCATGGCCGGCTGAGGCCGGCTCGCCCATGGCGCGCGAGCCGGGGCAGGCGTGGCGAAGCGTGGTCGGATGCGCGGCTTCGGCCGGCTGGCCGGTGTTGCGCTGCCGGCCGGCTCCACCGTTTCGGCACGCAGTTCGATCGTCGGGCCGTCGAACGCATCCGCAGGGCTGGCGGCGGCGGGCCGGCGCAGTCCGAGCTGCTCCTGAATCAGGCTCGTCGCCTCCGACAGGCGCTGCGAGAGGACGAGGCGTTGCGCTTCGGCCATGAAAGGGAGCGGACGGACCATGGTGGGTTCCTTGCGAAAGCGGAAAAAGCGCGGCGACGGGTCGATCAATGGATGCGGTCGGCCAGGGCGGCCTTGACGGCGGCGCTGGCCTGAAGGGCCCCGAGCACGGTGATCGACCCGATCGTGTCGCGCGCGAGATCGGCGGAAATGTCATCGTCCAGGGAGGCCAGACCCAGAACGCGGATATGGAGAATCTCGCCCGCCGCCCTGGCAGCTTCCAGGTCGGCGCGGGTGAAGCGGCGCAGGCCGAGATCGAGGGTGAGACGCTCCGTGGAGCGGCGCAGCTCGGCATCGTGCGCATCGAGATGTTTGCGAATGGCGGTCCGGATGACGTCGCTGCGATTGGCGTAGAAGCCCTCGCGCACCAGAAGGTCGATCCGTCCGAGATCGACATAGCCGAGATTGAGCGTCAGCTTCTCGCTATCCCCGCCGCGCTCCTGCCCGCCCGCCTTCTTCGGCATATCCGACATCCTCTTAACATCCAAGTGGATGGTATATTGGATGTCTTGGATCGGCTTGCAAGGGTAAGGGAGCCGCCGCATTGATCGGGAACCCCATGAGGATCGGGCGACGTGACCGGTTTCCGGATCATCCGGGGGAGTTGGCGGGAGGCGTGATGACGCATGACGGCGTGAGCGGGACAAACGCGGCGACGGCTATCGATCCATCTGCCGAGAGCGGCCGCGGGCCGCAATCCGCCATTGCCCGATCCTGCCTTCAGCGGGAGCCATAGCGGCGGATTGCACCTCACCGAACCAGAGCCCGCCGCGCGCGCAGAGACGATGCGGCGCGCGTGAGCGCCACGATCGTCAGACCGCGACCGGGTCCAAGCCGAGACGGGCCTCCACCATTGGCCGAAGATCGACCCGGGCTTTCAGGCGCGCCGCGAGAAGCGCGATGCCGCCGATCTTGCGCTGAACGAAGAGCGTGTCGGTCGGCGGGACATGCCACGCCTCGCGGTCGCCCGCCACGATGGTGGCCTGATCGCGAATCGCCTCCAGGATGCGCCGGTCGGCGAAATCGACCGGACCCACGCGGGCGGCTTCGCTGACGATAAGACCGATCATGCGATCGATCAGATCCCCGTGCCGCCGGACGGCCGCCTCGCCCAGGAAGCCCGCGTCCAGCGCGGCCTTCTTCACCGCTTCGCCATCGCCCGACAGCCCGGCGGCCAGCAGCCCTCGATAGGCCTGCGCGGTCGCGGCCGAGACCGTTCGCGTCGCGCCGAAGTCCAGAAGAACGATTGTTCCGGTCGCGGGCTGGTATCGGAAATTCGCGAAATTCGGATCGGTCTGCATCATCCCGAACCGGAAGAGTTCGTCGAGAACGAGGCCCATCAGGAGGGCCGCGATGCGATCTCGCTCGGGCTGCGAGGCTCCCGCCATGCTCTCGATCGGCACGCCCTCGACGAACCCCATGGCGAGCACGTTGTCGGTCGTGAAATCGGGCGCCGGGGACGGCACCACGAAGGCCTCGCTGCCAGCCAGAAGGCGGCCATAGGCTTCCATCTGGACGCCCTCGCGCCGGTAGTCGGTTTCCTCGCGCAGTTGGGCCTTCGCCTCGGCGAGCAGCGGAGCGATGTTCAGACCTTGCGGCAGGAGGCCGGACACGCGCAGCAGCGTTGCGACATTCTCGACATCGGCGTCGATGCTCCCGCGAACGCCGGGATACTGGACCTTGATCGCCAGTTCGCGACCGTCCAGCGCCACAGCCCGGTGGACCTGCCCGATGGAGGCCGCCGCGATGGGCCTGTCGTCGAACCGCTGGAAGCGGATGCGCCACTCGCGTCCCCATTCGGCCGCGAGCACCCGTTGCAGCTGGGCCGGCGGCATGGGGTCGGCCTCGGCGCGAAGCCGGGCCATGAGTTGGGAGAGCTCGGTGGGCAGCGCGTCGCCCGCGTCCATCGAGATCATCTGCCCGAGCTTCATCGCCGCGCCGCGCAAATGCGACAGGCGATCGGCGACGCGAAGCAGATTGCCGGGCGTGAGCAGCATGTCGCGCATGGCCGGGCGCTCGCCCTCGGCCAGACGCCGCGCCCCCTCGGCGAGCATACCGCCCGCAAGCCCGCCGGCCAGCCGGCCGAACTGCCCGAGCCGCGACAGACGACCGCTCGGCACCGGCCGCCCCCTCGCGCTGTCCTCCGGTTTGCTCATATTCTCACCATCCCGCGCTGCCGGCCACGCCCTTGAACGGGCCTGCGAAGCCGTCGGTGATCCAGCCACCGTAGAACCCGCCGGGCTGCGGCGTCACGATCTGGCCGTCCACCGAGCAGCGGTCGAAGGGCCGCGCATAGAAGGCGACGTAATCCTTCAGGATGGCGAAGGCGGGCGTCGGCGCGGGATAGCTCCATCCGATGCGTTCGAGCGTTTGGCCCTCCATCACCACGTCCCAATAGACCGCCTCGCCCTTCCATTCGCAGACGGAACGCCCCTGCGCCCGGCGCAGAAGGCCGGGTTCGATATCCTCCGGGGGAATGTAGTAGCTGGGCGGATGACTGGTTTCGAGCGTGCGGATCGCGCGCCGGCTGTCGGCGATCCGGCGGCCCCGATGCTCGATGACGATATGGGCCGTAACGGGCTGGGCGATGGCGGGCCGTGGAAAGGACCAGACGCTTTCCTGGCCCTCTGTGATCGGGTCTGGCTTGGGTCTCATGATCGCTCCAGGCGAAGGGCGAGCTTTTGCAGCATCGGGCGCGCTCGCAGGAAGGCCCGGTAGAACCGTTCGAGCCACGCCGTCGCGAGCGGCCCCCGGAATGCCAGCCCGAGCGGGCGCAGAAGCGGGATCGCCCGCCACATGGCCGCAAACGCTGCCGCGCCGCTGAGCAGGCGTCCGTTTTCGGACGCGTGGAAACGCGCGAGAAGTTCGCCCCGGTCGAGCGGACAGGCGGCCGGCTCGGCCTGACCGACATCCACGAAGCGGATCGCACCTCGGCGATCGAGGCGGCGCATCAGCGCGATCTCTCGTCGACACAAGGGGCAGGCGCCATCAAACCAGACCGTCAATTCCGACATGGAGGTGAGATGGTGCTCCCCGGCCCCGAAGTCCCGCCCGTCGACATGCGGCAGATCGCGCGCCCGCCTGGCGATCGCTCCTGACGATCCCCGAGCGGGACATTCGCGATCCGCCGGCGAGGGCAAGCGCAGCGCTCACGCCGCCGCGATGCGTCGAGCCTCCTGCGTCACTCCTGCGTACCCCCAGGCGTCGGCCGGCACCTCATGGACCACGACATAGGTCGCGAGCGGCAGATCGACGCCGAGGGCGCGCTGGTCCTGCACCGAGCGCCAACCAGAACACCCATCGCAGAGGCGTTCGCTGACCTGCTCCTCGAAACCATCGCGGCCAAGAGCGGACGGGATGGTCCCTGACGACCCGAGAACACGGGAGTGTCGTCAGCCCCTCCACTCGGAACGCTGCCTTTGCCGGAGCCTGAGAACGGGGGACAGAACCATTCGGCGAAAGGAAAGCGAGGGCTTGTTTTTGTCGGCGGGGCGCCGGGCGCAAGTCCTGCAGCGCATGGACGCGCACCCGCAACGATGCCCGGCGGGGACAGGGCTCGGTCGGCCGACCCGAAGGGTTCTGTCCCCGGCTCTAGCCCTCAGGCGGCTTTTCCCTGAGAAGCCCCGCCGCCATCAGGCCGAAGGCCTCCACCGCCTTCGGCAGCGCAGACTGGGGGTCGTCGCTGGCCGCGACCCAGAGAGCCGCGTTCAAGGCCGCTCCGCTCAGGAGACGCGCGGCAGCTTCGACATCCACCGGCTTCAAGACCCTGTCCGATACCAGCCCGGCAACCGTGCGCTTCGTCATTTCCAGACAGGCGTTCTGGCTTGGCCAGCAGGATGGATCGCCCAGAAAGGCGGGCCCGTCCAGGAGAACGATCCGCCGAACCTCCGGGTCGAGAGCCATAGCGATATAGGCTGCGCCCTCGTATATCAGGGCATCCCAATCGTTCGACGCCCCGGCCGCGGCCGCTCGCGCCTTCTCGGCCATTTCGCCGTCCACCTGCGCGACAACGGCGGCGAGTAACCCCTTCTTGTCGCCGAAATTGTGATAGAGGGCGCCGCGCGTGAGCCCGACCTCGGCCGTCAGATCATCCATCGACGCCTGCGCGAACCCTCGCTCCGCGAAGGCGCGTCTGGCCGCCGAGACCAGTTTGGCCCGGTTCTCCTCCATGGTCTGTACCCGGCGCTTCCCTGCCAAATCGACCTCGCCTTTCATACGCGGCGTATGCCGTTGACATACGCGGCGTATGCGATAGTTTCACATACACCGCGTATATCATTGCGCGAGCCATTCGCGAAGCCTCGTCGTCCATCGGGTTCGTCGTCGGTGCGCCAGGCAGCACGTCCGAACAAGGATTTTCCCATGACGAAACGCGACGCCGTGTTTCCCGCCGACCGTCACGCGCTCTACAAGGCTCACGGCTATTCAGCCGCCATCCGCTCCGGCGATCTTCTGTTCGTGTCCGGGCAGGTGGGAAGCCGTTCGGACGGCACGCCCGAGCCCGACTTCGGCCAGCAGGTTCGCCAGGCCTTTCTCAATCTTCGGCAAACGCTGGATGCCGCAGGCTGCACATTCGACGATATCGTCGATGTGACGACGTTCCATACCGATCCGGAAAAGCAGTTCCCGACGATCATGGACGTGAAACGCGCAGCGTTCTCGCAAGCACCCTATCCGAACTGGACCGCGATCGGCGTCAACTGGCTCGCTGGGTTCGATTTCGAAATCAAGGTCATCGCCCGCATCCCGGCCGCAGCCAGCCTCCTTTCGAACTGAAACGCGTAAATTCGGCCCGGTCGCGCTGACGCCCCCGGTCATGTCGCCGAGCGCACTTCCGCCGGCGGCATAATCAACAGGCGTCCGGCCGGAGCGCCGCCGGGGCTCAGGTGGATGCGTCCATCCGGACGTGAGCATGGGGGCGGCGCGCGCCGAGGCGTTCAGGATGCTGGACTCCGCGCGCATTCGCGATGCACGCGGCCTGTCTGCCAGCCCTTGCCTTCCGATCGCCGACGAGCAGACCACCGCGCTGGACGTGACGATCCGGGCGCAGACCCCGAACGCAGCCGCATCGCGCGGCTCGCCGGCATCGGGTCGCCCGTCCTGACCCGGCAGACCCTCACATCTCCACGAAGATCAGGGCGGGTGTTTCCAAAAGCGTCTTGAGGCGCTTCACGAACAGGGCGGCGTCCCAGCCGTCGACGACGCGGTGATCGAAGCTCGAGGAGAGGTTCATCATCTTGCGCGGCACGAAGCCCGCGCCGTCCCAGCGGGGGCGGATCTCCATGCGGTTGACGCCGATGATCGCGACCTCCGGGTGGTTGATGATCGGCGTCGTGGCGATCGCGCCCAAGGGGCCGAGCGAGGAAATGGTGATGGTGGAGCCGGTCAGCTCGTCGCGGCTCGCCGTGCCGGTGCGCGCGGCCTCGGCGACCCGCGCCAGTTCACCGGCCGCGTCCCAGATCGAGCGCCGCTCGCAATGGCGGATCACGGGCACCATGAGCCCGCCTTCGGTCTGCGTGGCGATGCCGATATGGACAGAAGAGAAGGCCCGGATCGTCTCGGCCTCGTCGTCGAAATGGGCGTTCAGAGCCGGCTGGTCCTTGATGGCGCGCACGAGCGCCAGCATGAGAAAGGGCAGCACGGTGAGCTTTGGGCGCTCGGCTGCGCGCCCGGCGTTCATTTGCTCGCGCAGCGCTTCCAGCGCGGTCACGTCCACTTCCTCCACGATGGTGATGTGGGGGATGCGCCTGCTGGCGTTCGCCATGCGCTCGGCGATCTTGCGCCGCAGGCCGGTGAGTTTGGTCTCACGCACGCTGTCCGTTGCCGGGTCGTCCTTGGAGGGCGCGGGGGCGGAGGCGAAAGCGTCGAGATCTTCATGGGTGATCCGGCCGGCCGGCCCGGTGCCGGGAACGCGGCGCAGGTCGATGCCGGCCGACAGCGCCCGCGCGCGCACGGCCGGGGCGGCGAGCGGCCTTTGCTCGGCCGCTCCCGCAGGGCGGCCCTCGGCGGGAGACGAACGCGGCTCGGGCTCAGCCGAGGCAAGAGGGGCGGCCGGGGCCGGCGCGGTTTCCGCTGCCTCCAGCCCTTCGGCCTCGCGGTGCGCCGGGGGCGGCGCGGCTTCCTCGGTCTCGATTCCGATGAGATCGCCGCCGATCGCCAGGGGCTGGCCGATCTCACCGCCAAGCCAGCGAACCGTGCCCTCCACCGTCGAAGGAATCTCGACCGTCGCCTTGTCGGTCATCACGGAGGCGAGGATCTGGTCCTCGCGCACGGTGTCGCCGACAGCCACATGCCATTCCACCAGTTCGGCTTCGGCGATCCCCTCGCCCACATCGGGGAGCTTCATCGTGACCACGGTCATCTCAACCCTCCAGAACCGAACGGATCGCGGCGCCCACCCGGTCGGGGCCGGGGAAGTAGTCCCACTCGCCGGCATGGGGATAGGGCGTGTCCCATCCGGCCACGCGCTCGATGGGCGCTTCCAGATGGTAGAAGCACTCGCGCTGGACGATGGCGGCCAGCTCCGCCCCGAAGCCGCAGGTCAGCGTCGCCTCGTGAACGATGAGGCAGCGGCCGGTCTTGCGCACGGAGGCGACAATGGTGGGCTTGTCGAGTGGCATCAGCGTGCGCAGGTCGATGACTTCGGCATCGACGCCCTGCTCGGCGACGGCGGCCAGCGCGACATGAACCATCGTGCCATAGGCGAGAATGGTGAGCGCCGAGCCCTCGCGGCGAATGGCGGCCTGCCCGAGCGGCACGGTATAGGCCTCCGCTGTCACCTCCCCCATCTCGTGCGTCTTCCAGGGCACCACCGGCCGGTCGTGATGGCCGTCGAAGGGTCCGTTATAGAGGCGCTTGGGCTCCAGAACGATCACCGGATCGGGGTCGGCGATGGCCGCCAGCAGCAGGCCCTTGGCATCTGCGGGGTTGGAGGGGATCACGGTCTTGAGCCCGGCGACATGGGTGAACAGCGCCTCGGGGCTCTGGCTGTGGGTTTGCGCGCCGTAGATGCCGCCGCCCGTCGGCATTCGGATCACCAGCGGGCAGGTGAACTCGCCCGCCGAGCGATAGCGCAGGCGCGCGGCCTCCGAGACGATCTGGTCGTAGGCGGGATACATGTAATCGGCAAACTGGATCTCGACGCAGGGGCGCAGGCCATAGACCGCCATGCCGATGGCCGTGCCGACGATGCCGAGCTCGCTGATCGGCGCGTCGAAGCAGCGCGTGGGGCCGAACCTCTTCTGAAGGCCCGCCGTGCAGCGGAACACGCCGCCGAAGAAACCGACATCCTGCCCCATCACCACGACGCGCTCGTCCGCTTCCATGGCGAGTTCGTGGGCGTTCTGGATCGCCTCGATCATGGTCATCCGGGCCATCTCAGTAGCCCGCCTGCCGGCGCTGCTCGATCAGATGCGGGGGCATCTCGGCATAGACATCCTCGAACATCTCCCTCGGCGAGGGATGGCGACCGTTCTGCAACGTGCCGATGGCTTCCGCCGCCTTTTGCGCCTCGCCGACCGTCTGCGCGATCTCGGCCTCCGCCTGCACGTGGCGCTCGTCGGACCATTCGCCGATGGCTGTGAGATGGCCCTTCAGCCGCAGGATCGGGTCGCCCAGCGGCCAGTTCTCGCTTTCCTGCTTCGGCCGATAGCCGGACGGATCGTCCGAGGTGGAATGGCCGCCCGCGCGATAGGTGACGTATTCCACCAGGGTCGGCCCGAGATTGCGCCGGGCGCGCTCGGCGGCCCAGCAGCCGGCCGCGTGAACCGCGAGATAGTCGTTGCCGTCCACCCGCAGCGCCGGGATGCCGAACCCGTGGCCCCGCGCGGCGAACGTGCCCGCCCCGCCGCGCGCGATCCCCTGAAAGGTGGAGATCGCCCACTGGTTGTTGACGATGTTGAGAACGACAGGGGCCTTGTAGGTGGAGGCAAAGACGAGCGCGGCATGGAAATCGCTCTCGGCGGTGGCGCCGTCGCCGATCCAGGCGGCGGCGATCCGGGTGTCTCGCATGATCGCGGAGGCCATGGCCCAGCCGACCGCCTGCACATATTGCGTGGCGAGATTGCCCGAGATCGAGAAGAAGCCGTGCTCCTTGGAGGAGTAGAAGACCGGCAGCTGGCGGCCGCGCGCCGCATCGCCATCGTTGGAATAGACCTGGCACATCATCTTCAGGAGCGAATAGCCGGCGGCGATCAGGAGGCCCGCCTGCCGATAGGTCGGGAAGTTCATGTCGCCGGGGGCGAGCACCCGCTGAAAGGCGCAGCTGACGGCTTCCTCGCCGAGATTCTGCACGTAGAACGAGGTCTTGCCCTGGCGCTGCGCCAGGATCATGCGCGCGTCAAAGGCGCGAAGCGTCATCATGTGACGAAGCCCCTCGCGCAATTCGTCGGGGGTGAGCGATCCCGCCCACGGTCCTACCGCCGCCCCGTGCCGATCCAGCACGCGGATGATGCCGAAGGCGAGGTCGCGCATGGCCTCCGGCTCTTCGTCGATCTCGGGCCGGCGGATGGCTCCGGCGCGCGGGATCGCGACATGCGAAAAGTCGGGCGGCTCGCCCGGCCGCGCGTCGGGTTCGGGAATCGTCAGCGAAAGCGCCCTGCGCTCGCGCGCACCGCTGGTTGGAGTGCCGTCCGTCATCTCTCATCCTCCCGTTTGCGCTGAAACCTGCCCGGCGCGCCGTCTCAGGGGACGAGCGGAGGGCGATTAGGGCGCGCGCGGGGAACGGACGGATCGAACGAAACGAGCTGCATGATGGACCTCCCAGACCAGGCATCAGCCTAGGGGAAATCAGGCCAAATCATCTCTCGCATTTCAGCCTGCCTTGCCCGCCGCTCGAAAGGATGATTGGCTCTGGACGTCTCTTGCAAAACTTCCTTTTGGGGCACCGCGCATGGCCAAGCCGATCGACGCCATCGACCGGAAGATCATGAAAGCGCTTCTGGGCGACGGGCGGCTCACCAACCAGCAATTGTCGGAGGCGGTGAACCTGTCGCCCGCGCCCTGCTGGCAGCGGGTCAAGCGCCTGGAGCGGGACGGCTATATCCAGGGCTATATGGCCCTTCTCGACCAAGAGCTTCTGGGCGCGAGCGAGATCGTGCTTCTGGAGGTGACGCTCGACCGGCACGACGACGATGCGGTGGAGAATTTCGGCCGCGCCATGGCCGCCATGCCCGAGGTGCTGGAGGTCTATCTGACCACGGGCGAATACGATTATTTCCTCAAGGTCGCGGTGAACGGCACGGCGGGCTACGAGGAATTTCTGCGCAAGCGGCTCTTCAAGGTGCGCGGTATCAGGCACTCGCGCACGAGCTTCACGCTGCGCTGCCTGAAAAAGGCCTATTCGGTGCCGCCCGACGCGGAACGCTCGGGCGGCTGAGGACGCGAGAAGGCCCAAGGGCGAAATAGAAGCGCTTAGTTGGTGTCGATCCAGATCGCCTTGGTGTTGAGATAGCCGTCGATCTGCTCGGCACCGCCCTCGCGGCCATAGCCGCTGGACTTGTAGCCGCCGAAGGGCACGGCGGGGTCGAGCAGGTGATAGCCGTTGACGAAGACCGAGCCGGCCTGCAGCGCGGAGGCGATGCGGTGCGCCTTGCCGATGTCGCGCGTGAAGACGCCGGCCGCCAAGCCATAGGGCGTGTCGTTGGCGCGGGCGATCACGTCCCCCACCTCTTCGAAGCGCAGCGCCGAGATGACAGGGCCGAAGATTTCCTCGCGCGCGATCACCATGTCGTCCTCGACATCGGCGAAGATCGTGGGCTCGACGAAATGGCCGGCGGCCAAATCGGCGTCCGTGAGTTGCCGCCCGCCCGTCATCAGCTGCGCGCCGCCCTCCCGGCCCTGCTCGATATATCCCATGATCTTGTCGAGCTGCCGGCGCGAGACCACAGGGCCGATCTGCGTGTCGGCCTGCATTCCGTCGCCGATGCGCAAGCCCTTGGAGAAGGCGACGAGGCGCTGGAGGAACTCGTCATGGATCGGGGCTTCCACGAAAAGGCGCGAGCCCGCGATGCAGATCTGGCCGGAATGGGCGTAGACCGCCATGGCCGCGATCGGCACCGCCTTGTCGAGATCGGCATCGGCGCAGATGATCAGGGGCGACTTGCCGCCCAGCTCCAGCGACACGCGCTTGGGGCCGATCGCCGAGGCGCGCACGATGGCCTGCCCCGTCAGCGTGGAGCCGGTGAAGACGAGCTTGTTGACGTCCGGGTGCTCGGCCAGCGCCGCGCCGGCGCTCGCCCCAGTGCCGGTCACGATATTGACCACGCCGTCCGGCACGCCGGCCTCCGCCATGATGTCTGCGATCAGGAGTGGGGTCAGCGGCGCGTCTTCGGAGGGCTTGAGCACGATCGTGCAGCCGGTCGCGAGCGCCGGGCCGATCTTCCAGATCGAGGAGGCGGTGGGCGCGTTCCAGGGGATGATCGCGCCGACGACGCCCACCGGCTCGCGCACCGTCATCGAGAACACGTCGCCGGGGATCGAATTGCGGATCGTGTCGCCGGTGATGGCGGTCGCCATGCCGGCATAATAGCGCAGCATTCCGACGACCCGCAGCCGGTTGGCGCGGGTGCGGCTGATCGGCAGGCCCATGTCCTGCGTGTCAGAGGCGCTGATCTCCTCCCAATGTTTCTCGAACAGGTCCGCGATGCGCAAGAGGAGCGCCTGCCGCTCGAAGGGCTTCATCCGGCTCCAGGGCCCGTGGAAGGCCCGGCGCGCGGCCTTGACGGCGCGGTCCACGTCCTCCTTCGTGCCGGAGGGTACGGTGGCGAGCAGCCGGCCGTTCGCGGGATTGCGCGTGTCCAGACGCTCGCCCGACAGGCTCTCGACCCATTGCCCGTCGATGAACATGAGGCGGTGGCCGCCATCGATCGGCTTGCGCAGCGGAATGGTGGCGTCGGCCAGCATCTGGTTCATCGTCGAATTCCTCGTGTCGAATGGGGGTCGGGAGGCGGACCCGCCCGTTCGCGGCGGGGCGGGCTTGCTCCCTTGTGAGATGGCGGGCGATCCCCTATCGCGGGGGTCGCCCGGTCAGACGGCGCAATCGGCCGGAAGGAGCGAGGGAAGGGCGATGTCGGCGATCAACCTCAAGCTTCTCCAGACCTTTCTGGCCGCCGTCGAAAGCGGCAGCTTCCGGCAGGCCGCCAAGGACAGCAACCGCGCGCCCTCCGCCATCAGCATGCAGATCCGCGATCTCGAAGAGCAGATCGGCATCAGTCTGTTCATCCGCACGCGGCAGCGGACCGAGCTGACGCCGGACGGGCGGTTGCTCTACGAGTCCGTCTCGAAATCCATGGGCGACATCCGCGCCAGCATCGATCACGTCGCCGATCTGGTCGCCCGGCGCAAGGGCCGCATCCGCATCGCCTGCGCCCCGACGCTGGCCGCCACGAGGCTTGCCGGCATTCTCGCCACGTTCAAGCTGCGCTATCCCCACAGCCATGTCGAGGTGATCGAGGTGTCGCCGCAGGCGGCGGTCGCGATGATCCAGCGGCAGGAGATCGAGTTCTATATCGGGCCGGAACTGGCCGAACCCGCCGATCTCCAGTTCGAGCCGATCCTGGAAGACCCGCTTCATGCCTGCGTCCCGCGCGAGTTCGACGCGGGGCGCGCCGCGCTCGGCATCGAGGATCTCGCCCGCCATCCGCTGATCCTTCTCAACCGCACCACCGCAGCAAGGGCGCTTCTCGACCGTCTGGCAAAGGCGCAGGACATCGAGCTGTCGCCGCAATACGAGGTCGCGGCGAGCCAGACCGCGCTGTCCCTCGCCAAAGCCGGCCTCGGCATCTGCGTATTGCCGCGCATCTCGATCGTGGATGCGGCGCCCGCTGTCCGGGTCGTGCCGATCGATCCCTCGCAGGGCCATCGCTGGATCGGCCTCCTCACCGCGCCCGGCAATGTCCCGCACAGCTATTCCGAGCGCCTCAAGGACATTTTCCGCGACGCCCTCGCCGCGTCGAACTGAGCCCAAGCGTCTACGCCCCGCCCCGATCGGTGTCAGGACGAAAAAAGGCGACGGCTGTTCAGTTTATCTGACTGCCCGGCCGGGCGGCGATGAGCGATAGGACGGGGCAGGAGGACGCATCCATGAGACTTTCTGGAAAGACCGCTATCGTCACGGGCGGCGGCTCGGGCTTCGGCGAGGGCATCGTTCGCAAATTCGCTGTCGAGGGCGCGAAGGTCATCCTGATGGATCGGGACATGGCCGCCGCGCGCCGCGTGGCGGACGAGATCGGCGAGAGCGTCGTGGCGATCGAGGGCGACGTGTCGCGGCTCCAGAGTTTCGAAGCCGCGCTCGATCTGGGCAAGAGGCGCTTCGGCGCGGTCGACATTCTCGTGAACAATGCCGGGGTCGGCCAGTCGCCGACGCCGCTGGAAGACGTCAGCGAAGAGCTGTTTGACAAGCTGGCGGCCGTCAACATGCGCTCGATCTTCAACGGCGCGCGGGCGCTGGTGCCCCATTTCAAGGAGACCGGGCGCGGCAATATCCTGAACGTCGCCTCCACGGGCGGCATCTCGCCCCGGCCGAACCTCACCTGGTACAACGCCTCCAAGGGCTGGGCGATCGCGGCGACGCGCGGCATGGCCGTGGAACTCGCCCCGTTCGGCATCCGCGTCAACGCCATCAACCCCGTGGCCGGCGACACGCCGCTTCTCTCCACCTTCATCGGCGGCGACAGTGACGAGATCCGCGCGCGCATCGTGGGCACGATCCCGCTCGGCCGCCTCTCGACGCCCGCCGACATGGGCAACGCGGCCGCCTTTCTGTGCTCTGACGAGGCCAGCATGATCACCGGCGTCGATCTTCTGGTCGATGGCGGCAAGTGCATCTGAGGGTGGATCGATGAAAACCTACACCATCGCCGTCGTCCACGGAGACGGGATCGGCCCCGAAGTCTGCCGCGCCGCCATGCGGGTCGTGGAAGCCGCGCTTGGGTCCGCTTCGCCGCTCGTCTTTCGCGAGTACGATGCCGGCGCGCAGCACTTTTTAGAGACGGGCGAGAGCTTCCCGGAGGCGAGCTTCGAGGGATGTCGCGAGGCGGACGCCATCCTGCACGGGGCCGGCGGGCTTCCGGGCGTCGTGCATCCCGACGGGACGGAAGCGGGCCTCGACTTTACGCTGCGGCTGCGCTTCGACCTCGACCTCTTCGCCAATATCCGGCCCATCCGCCTTTATGACGGCGTGCGCAGCCCGCTGCGCGACGTGAAGGCGGGCGACATCGACTATGTGATCCTGCGCGAGAACAGCGAGGGCCTTTACGCGGCGCGCGGCGGCGGGGCCCTGCTGCGGGGCGAGGTCGCGATCGATCCGCTGGTGCAGACGCGGCACGGCGTCGAGCGCATCGTGCGCAAGGCCTTCGAACTGGCCCGCCAGTCGGACGGCGCGCCGCGCGACGGCGTGCGCCGCGTGACCTGCTGCGACAAGGCCAATGTGCTCAGGAGCTACGCCTTCTTCCGCTCGATCTTCGACCGCGTGGCGAAAGACTATCCCGACATCGAGACCGAACACGCCCTGATCGACGCGATGGCGATGCATCTCGTCATGAGACCCAGCCACTACAACGTCATCGTGACGGAAAACATGTTCGGCGACATCCTGTCCGATCTGGCCGCCGCCACGGTCGGGGGCATGGGCATGGCCCCTTCGGCGGAAGTCGGCGCGCATAACGGCTTCTTCCAGGCCGCCCACGGCTCGGCGCCCGACATCGCCGGCAAGGGCATCGCCAATCCCTACGGCACCGTTCTCTCGGCCGCCTCCATGCTCGACTGGCTCGGCCACGGCCACGGCGACGAGAGGTTGACGGACGGGGCGCGGCGCATCCGGGCCGCCGTAGAGACCTGCATCCGCGACGGGCTGCTCAGCGCCGACATCGGCGGCTCGGCCGGCACCGAGCGGATCACGGCCGCGCTCTGCGAGGCGGTCGCCGGGGCATCCCCCGGGCGCTGACGCGCTCGGTTCACGGCGGTCGCTCCGCCGCTCCTTCCGGCGCTTGGCTGGAGGCGCGCCGCTGGTGTAGGCGAGACCGGGACGGCGCGCGTCCTGGCCGGTCGCGATGGAGGGGCCCATGCAGATCCGCTCGCTGATCTATTTCTACGAACTCGTTCGCGCCAAATCCATGCGGCAGGCGGCCCAGCGCCTCAACGTCGCGCCCACCGCGATCAGCCGGCAGGTCGCCAATCTCGAGCATCATTTCGGCACGCCGCTGGTGGACCGGGATTCGCGCGGCATCCGCCTGACGGCGGCGGGCGAACTTCTGGCCGAGCGCTTGTCGCGCACGCTGCGCGATCTCGATCAGGTCGCCGTCTTCATCGACGATCTCAAGGGCCTGCGCCGGGGCGAGGTGAAGATCGTCACCAACGGCGCGCTCACCACGAGCATCCTCACCCCGGCCGTGGCCTCGTTCAGCGCGTTTTATCCCCAGGTCTCCTTCGACATCCGCATTCTGAGCGCCAACGACGCCATCGAGCGGCTGGTTCTGGCGGAAGCCGACATCGCGCTCACCATGTTCACGCCCGCCCATCCCGATGTGGTGGAGCGCCTCAGCGGCGCGGTGGAAAACATGGTGATCGTCGCCCCGCATCATCCGCTGGCGAAGCTCCCGCATGTCTCGCTTGCCGAACTGGCCCAGTTTCCCCTGGCGATCCCCGACGAGAGCTTCGGCGCGCGCCGGGCGCTGGAGGAGAGCGCCGCGCAGGCGGGCGTCGATCTCAACCGCCTCTTCGTCACCAACTCGATCGAGATCCAGAAGGAGCTCGGCCGCCGGGGCGCGGCGGCGCTGATCCTGCCCGCGCTCGCCGTAGCGCGCGAAATGGCGTTGGGCGAATTGTGCGCCATTCCGATCCGGGGCGGCTGGCAGATCCGCGCGCGGTTGGCCCTCTCGGTGACGCGCGACCGCTCCCTTCCCTTTGCCGCAGCCAAGCTCCTCAGCCATCTGGAGCAGCATCTCCACGACCTTCTGGGCAAGGACGGATAGGCCAGCGCTCGGCGGCATCGTGCAAGGCGTCGACGAAGAAGCGGCGTGCCATCTCTCCGTAACACATCTCTGATCTGACTTGCCGCGCTCGCAAGGACGCTGGTGCGCGAAGGCGCTCGGCATCCCGCGAAGGCGCGCAAGGCGCCCCTTTTTTGTTCGACGCAGCGCCCGGCGGCGGCGTCGCGCGGGCGCCCTCGCTTGATCGTGTATCGATTTCCGCTACACCCCAAGCCAGAAATAGACATAGCCGAAACAGTCGCGACATTGTTCACTTGCGACCGGGTGCCACGCGGCCAGCGGCCGAAACGATCTTGGAGGGATTCGGTCATGCTCATATCCAGGCGTCATCTCGCTCAGCTTCTGGGCGGAGCCGTGCTCCTGTCGGGGATGGCGATGTCCGGGCTCACCCCCGCGCAGGCCGCCCCGCGCACCGACCTCGTGCTGGGCATGACCACCGAGCCCGCCGGCCTCGATCCCACGATCGCCGCGCCCGTCACCATCGGTCAGGTCACCTGGCAGAACGTCTATCAGGGCCTCGTTCGGATCGACCGCGACGGCAAGGTGCAGCCGCAGCTGGCCGAAAGCTGGACCGTCTCGCCCGATGGTCTGACCTATACGTTCAAGCTGCGCTCGGGCGTCACCTTCCACGATGGCGAGGCCTTCGACAGCGCGGCCGCCAAGTTCTCGCTGGACCGTGCGCGCGGCGACAGCTCTGTGAACCCGCAGAAGCCGTTCTTCTCGGTGATCGAGACCGTGGACGCCCCCGATGCGGGCACGCTGACCCTTCGCCTGAAGCGCCCGTCCAGCAATCTTCTCTATTGGCTCGGCTGGCCGGCGGCGGTCATGGTGCCGCCCAAGGCCGCCGACACGCTCAAGACAAATCCGGTCGGCACCGGCCCCTTCCGCTTCGAAAGCTGGACCAAGGGCGACCGTGTGGTTCTGAAGAAGAACGCCGATTATTGGGACAAGGCGGGGGCCGCCGGCCTCGATCAGGTCACGTTCCGCTTCATCGGCGACCCGCAGGCGCAGCTCGTCGCGATGCAGTCGGGCGATGTGGACGCCATCCCGCTCTTCGCCGCGCCCGAGCTGTTCACCCAGCTCCAGAAGGACGAGCGCTTCAAGACGGAAGTCGGCCAGACCGAGATGAAGGTCGTGGCGGGCATGAACAGCGCCAAGAAGCCCTTCTCCGATCCGCGCGTGCGCCAGGCCCTGATGATGGCCGTGGATCGCAACATGCTGATTGAGGGCGCTTATTCGGGCTTCGGCACGGCCATCGGCAGCCATTACACGCCCAACGACCCCGGCTACAAGGACCTGACCTCCGTCTATCCCTACGACCCGGCCAAGGCCAAGGCGCTGCTTGCGGAAGCGGGCTATGACGGAACGCTCGCCTTTACCATCAAGGCCCCGCAGATGGCCTATGCCACGCGCTCGGCCGAGATCATGCAGGCCATGTTCGCCGAGATCGGCGTGACCATGACCATCGAGCCGACGGAGTTTCCCGCCCGCTGGGTGGCCGACGTGTTCACGGCCAAGAATTTTGACATGACGATCATCGCCCATGCCGAGCCGATGGACGTCGCGATCTATTCGCGGCCCAACTATTATTTCGGCTACCACAACCCCGTCCTCGACGCCGCGATCACCAAGGCCGAGCAGGCGACCAGCGAAGACGAACGGCTCGCGGCCTATGGCGAGGTCCAGACGATCTTGGCGACCGACGTGCCGGCTCTCTACCTTTTCGTCATGCCCAAGCTCGCCGTCTGGAAAGCCGGGCTCGAAGGCTTCTGGACCAACGAGCCGATCCCCTCCAACGATCTGACACAGGTTCGCTGGACCCAGTAAGGGTCCCCGGCGGACCAGTCCACACCCTCAAGCTTCCTCGCTCCGGCAGGCCCTCATGCTCGGTCTCTTGGCACGGCGCATCGTCGGCCTCGTCTCGACGCTTCTCGTCGTCTCGTTCCTGATCTTTCTGGCCATGAACGTCCTGCCGGGCGACCCGGCGGCGGTCATGCTCGGCACCTCGGCGCAGCCCGACACGCTGGCGGCGCTGCGCAGCCAGATGGGACTGGACGCGCCGATGCTGGTGCGCTTCGGCCGCTGGATCTCCGGCGCGCTGACGGGCGATTTCGGGGTGTCCTATACCTACGGCGTGCCGGTGGCGGGGCTGGTCGGCGAACGGCTTCTGGTCACCCTGCCGCTGGCCGCGCTCTCGACCTTTCTCGCACTTCTCGTCTCGATCCCGCTCGGCGTCACGGCGGCCGCTCATCAGGGCCGCTGGCGGGACGCGCTGGTCACGGTCTTCACGCAGGGCAGCGTTGCCCTGCCGAATTTCTGGATCGGCCTTCTCCTGATCCTCGTCTTCGCCTCCGGCCTCGGCTGGATGCCGGCGGGCGGCTTTCCCGGCTGGCAGGCGGGTGCCCTCCCCGCGCTTGCGGCCCTTCTTCTGCCCGCCGTCGCTCTGGCCCTGCCGCAAGCGGGCATTCTCACCCGCGTCACCCGCGCGGCGGTTCTGGATGTCCTCAACGAGGATTTCGTGCGCACCGCGCGCGCCAAGGGGCTGGACCGGCGCTGGGCGCTCTGGCGCCATGTCGTGCCGAACGCGCTGCTGCCCGTCGTCACCATGCTCGGCCTCCAGTTCACCTATCTCGTCGCCGGCTCGGTGCTGGTGGAAAACGTGTTCGGCCTGCCGGGGCTCGGGCGCCTGGCCTATCAGGCCTTTTCGCAGCGCGATCTGATCGTGATGCAGAGCGTCGTCCTGTTTCTCGCCGGCCTCGTGATCGTGGTGAACTTCCTCGTGGACATGGCCTATCTCGCGCTCGATCCGCGCCTGCGCTCGGGAGCGGCCCGATGAGCGCCGCCGCCCTCGCCAAGATCGCGCCCAAAGCCGCCGCCCGTCGCCTGTCCCCCCGCCTCGTGGCGGGCAGCGCGATCGTCGGTCTCCTGATCGCGATGGCGCTCGTGTCCCTCGTCTGGACGCCGGCCTCCCCCACCCGCATGGCCATCGCCCAGAAGCTGAAGGCCCCGCTGGACGTCGGCTTGCTTGGCACCGATCAGTTCGGGCGCGATGTCCTGTCGATCCTGATGGTGGGCGCGCAGAATTCGCTGAGCGTCGCCGCGCTCGCCGTCGCGCTCGGCACGGTGGGCGGCACGCTGGTCGGGGTTTCGGCGGCGGCCTGCCGGGGGCGGGTCGAAGACCTCCTCATGCGGGCCTGCGACGTCATCTTCGCCTTTCCGCCCATCGTCTCGGCCATGATGCTGGGCGCGCTGCTCGGGCCGGGGCGGCTGACGGCGATTGCCGCCATTGCCGTCTTCATGGTGCCGGTCTTCGCGCGCGTCACGCGCTCCACCGCGCTGCAGGTCTGGTCGCGGGATTATATCCTGGCCGCGCGCGGCGCGGGCAAGGGCACGCTCGGCATCACCTTCGCCCATGTCCTCCCCAACATCGCCAGCCAGATCATCGTGCAGGTGACGATCCAGCTCGGCCTGGCCATTCTCACCGAGGCCGGCCTCTCGTTTCTCGGGCTCGGCGCGCCGCCGCCGACGCCGAGCTGGGGGCGGATGCTGGCCGATGCGCAGGTCCAGATGGTCGCCGCCCCCTGGCTCGCCATCGTTCCCGGCACCACGATCGCGCTGGCCGTGCTCGGCCTGAACCTTCTGGGCGACGGCCTGCGCGATCTCCTCGACCCCAGACGGACTCTCGGCCGATGAATGCGCCCCTGCTTGCCGTCGAATCCCTTGCCATCGACATGGCCCGCCCCGGCCAGACGCCGCTGCGCATCGTCAACGATCTCTCCTTCGAGCTGGAACGCGGCCAGACGCTCGGCATCGTCGGCGAGTCCGGCTCGGGCAAGTCGATGCTCTCGCTCGCCCTGATCGGCCTCCTGCCGGGCAACGCCATCACATCCGGCTCCGTCCGCCTCGACGGGCAGGAGCTTCTGGGCCTCGACGACCGGGCGCTCTGCGCTGTCAGGGGCCGGCGAATCGGCATGATCTTTCAGGAGCCGATGACGGCACTCAATCCGGGGATGCGGGTGGGCGACCAGATCGCCGAGGGTCTCATACGCACCAAGGGCCTGTCGCGCACCGAGGCTCGCCCGCGCGTGCTGGAGCTTCTGGAGCGCGTGCGCATTCCCGACGCGCGCCGGCGCATCGACGCCTATCCGCACGAAATGTCCGGCGGCCAGCGCCAGCGCATCGGCATCGCCATCGCGCTGGCCCTCGAGCCCTCGATCCTTCTGGCCGACGAGCCCACCACCGCGCTCGATGTCACCGTGCAGGCCGAAATTCTCGATATCGTCGCCGAACTCGTGCGCGAAAGCGGCATGGGGCTGATCCTCGTCAGCCACGATCTCGGCGTCATCGCGCGCGCGACCGAGCGGATGCTGGTGCTCTATGCCGGCACGCGCCTCGAAGACGGCGCGACCGCCGAGCTGCTGCGCCGGCCCGCCAATCCTTACACATCGGGTCTCCTGAAGGCGATGCCCCGGCGCATGGCCCCCGGCGAGCGTCTCTTCACCATTCCGGGCGGCGTTCCGCCGCTCACCGACCTGCCGCCCGGCTGCCGTTTCGCCCCGCGCTGCGAGGCCCGCATCGACGCCTGCGAGGCGGGCGAGCCGCGCTGGCGCAACCTGTCGGAGCGGCACGGCGTGCGCTGCATCCGCGCCGGCGAGGAGGTGGCCCGATGAGCGCTTCGCTTGCCATGAGCACGCCACTTCTGGCGCTTCGGGACGTCGTGCGCGATTACGGCTCCGGCCTCGCCGGGCGGGGCGCGTCGCTCCGGGCGGTCGATGGCGTTTCGCTGACCGTGGAAAAGGGCGAGATCGTCGGCATTGTCGGCGAAAGTGGCTGCGGAAAATCGACGCTCGCGCGCGTCGTCGCCGCGCTCGACCGGCCAACTTCGGGCCAAGTCCTTCTGAACGGCGAAGACCTCGTGACGATGGACAAGCGCGCGCTTCTGCGCCGGCGCGACCGCTTCCAGATGGTGTTTCAGGACCCCTATGGCTCGCTCGATCCGCGCCGGCGCATCGGCTGGTCGGTGGCTGAGCCGCTCGGCGTCCTCACGCCGCGTCTGTCCAAGGCCGAGACCGAACAGCGTGTGGCCGAGATGCTGGAGGCGGTCGGTCTCAAAGCCACCGACGCCACGCGCTTCCCGCACGAGTTCTCCGGCGGCCAGCGCCAGCGCGTCGCCATCGCGCGCGCGCTCGTCACCCGGCCCGATCTCGTGATCGCCGACGAGGCGGTCTCGGCGCTCGATCTCTCCGTTCAGGCGCAGGTTCTGAACCTCATCCTCGACCTGCGCGAGCGCACCGGCGCCGCCTTCCTGTTCATCACCCACAATCTCTCGGTGGTGGAAGCCATCTGCGACCGGGTGGCGGTCATGTATCGCGGGCGGATCGTGGAAAGCGGGGCGGTGGGAGAGGTCTTCGAAGCCCCCCACCATCCCTATACGCGCCTGCTGCTGGCCGCCGAGCCCGGCCGCGCCGGCATGGCGTCGGATCGCGCGACGGCCCCTCCACCGTTTCCGGGCGAGCCGGGCGACTGGAACGGCTGCGCCTTCCGGCCGCGCTGCGTCGAGGCGACGGACATCTGCCGGCGCGAGGCCCCGGCTTCGGTTGACATCGCCCCGGCCGACATCGCCCCCGCTTCCCGGCGCGTGGACTGGCGGGCCGCCTGCCATCACGCGCGCGCCACGCCGCCGCCGGCTCCGGCCGGCGACCTTGCGGCCCCTCGATCCTGATCCCGAAAAGAGCTTGCCAGAGATGACCTCCCTTCTCGACCTCACCGCGAGCGAACTCCTGCGCCGGTTCCGCGACCGATCGCTCTCCCCGCTGGACTATTGGCAGGCGGTGGAGCAGCGGATCGAGGCCTTCGAACCTGACGTCGCCGCGCTCTGGGCCTATGATCCCGACACCGCGCGAGAGGAGGCCCGCGCCTCCACCGAGCGCTGGGCGCGCGGCGCGCCGGCCGGGCCGCTCGACGGCATCCCGGTCTCGGTCAAGGAGCTGATCGCAACGCGCGGCCTCGGCGTGCCGCTCGGCACCGCCGCGACCGTGTTGGAGCCCGCCGAGGTGGATGCGCCCGCAGCGGCGCGCCTTCGCGAGGACGGCGCGATCATCTTCGCCAAGACGACCTGCCCGGATTACGGCATGTTGTCGTCCGGGCTGTCGTCCTTCCACAAGCTGTCGCGCAATCCGTGGAACCTCGCGCTTAATCCGGGCGGGTCGAGTTCCGGGGCGTCGGCGGCTGCGGCGGCCAGCTACGGCCCGTTTCATGTGGGCACCGATATCGGCGGCTCCATCCGCCTGCCGGCGGGCTGGACGGGCATTTTCGGCCTCAAGCCGAGCCAGGGGCGCATTCCCGTCGATCCCTATTATGTCGGCCGCTGCATCGGCCCGATGACGCGCACCGTGGAGGACGCGGCGCTGATGATGGCCTCCCTGTCCCGCCCCGACTGGCGGGACGGCACGAGCCTACCGCCCGAGGCGATCAGCTGGACCGATATCGAGAATGTCGATGTCTCGGGCCTGCGCGTCGGGGTCATGATGGATGCCGGCTGCGGCCTTCCCGTCGAGCCCGAAATCGAGGAGGCCGTGCGCAAGGCCGCGCGCTGGTTCGAGGAGGCGGGTGCCCGCGTCTTCGACGTGAAGCCGGTTCTGACGCGCGAGATGCTGGACGGGCTCGACGCGTTCTGGCGCGCGCGCTTCTGGGGCCAGATGCTGAAGCTGGAGGACGCCCGGCGCGCTCTGATCCTGCCCTATATTCTCGAATGGGCCGAGGCGGGCGCGGAGATCAGCGGAGTGGAGGCGGTCCGGGGCTTCGACCAGACCATGGCCATGCGCAAGAGCTGCGGCGCGCTGTTCCAGAGCGTCGATATCGTGCTCTCGCCGACCAACCCGATCGTCTCCTACCCGGCCGAATGGCCCTCGCCCACCAACGATCCGCAGCGGCCCTTCGAGCATATCGCCTTCACGGTTCCCTGGAACATGTCGGATCAGCCGGCGGCCTCGGTGAATTGCGGCTTCGCGGCGAGTGGAATGCCCATCGGCCTCCAGATCGTCGGCCCCCGCTTCGCCGACCTCACGGTGCTGCGCATGTCGCGCTTCGTGGAAACCCGGCGCGGCAAGATGCCGGCATGGCCCGAGCCCGCCTCGCTCGAAGTGGTCGCCTGAGGCGGTTCAGGCCGCTTGGCCGTGCGATGCCGGGAGCGCACTGATCTCGGGTGATCTCCATCAGGTGAGCGTCCTCAAAGCACGCGGTAGGGCACGAAGCGGCGCAGATGCGGATCGACGGAGATCGGGCGTTCGGTGGGCGGGAAGGCGCGCTGGTCGCAGTCGGGGCGCGGGCAGAGGCGGCAGGTGCCCCCGATCGGTGTGGCGGTGCCCCGCACATCCATCCCGTCCGCATAGACGAAAGCACCCGCGTGCTCGGCCTCGCAGCCGAGCGCGACGGCGTAGCGCCGGGGCGGGCGGGCATAGGAGCCGGACGGCTTCACCAGACCCTTGGCCATGGAAACGTAGCGCACGCCATCGGGCATCTCGGCGAGTTGGACCAGCACCCGGTCGGGGATCGCGACGGCCTCATGGACGATCCAGAGCGGGCAGGCCCCGCCGAAGCGCGCGAACTGAAGGCGCGTCGCCGAATGGCGCTTGGTGATGTTGCCGGCCATGTCCACGCGGCAGAAGAAGAAGGGCACGCCGAGCGCGCCCGGCCGTTGCAGCGTGGAAAGCCGGTGACAGGTCTGCTCGAAGCTCGTCGCGAAGCTTTCGCGCAACCGGTCGATATCGTGCCGGAACGCGCGCGCCCGCGCGCGGAAGCGCTCATAGGGCATAAGCAGCGCGGAAGCGCCGTAATTGGCAAGGCCCGCCTCCAAGAGATTGCGCTCTTCCGCGCTCGGCAGTTTCGAGGCGCTCGCAATGTCGGCGATGATCGTGCCGAAGGAGAGAAGCGCGATCTGGTTGGCGAGGGTGAAGCGCCGCGTCTCGGGCGGCAGCGCGCGGCCGAGCGTGAGCCGCCGCGTGCCGGGGTCGAAGCTGCGCAGGATGCCCTCCCCCGCCGCCTCGCCGGCCTCCTGCAAGGTGACGCCGTGCCGCGCTTCGAGATAGGCGAGGAGATCGGCTTCCCTCGGCGGGTCGCCGGAAAGTTCGCCCGCCAGCGCCTCCGCCGCCATGTCGAGCGGGTGAATGTAGTTGCCGGCTTCGTGGAACCAGTCGCGAATGCGCTCCCAGGGCAGGCGGCCGCCCGCCACCGCGCTGTCGGTCAGCGCCTCGTCGTCCATCGAGCGGCGCTCCTGCATCGCGCGCCAGGAGGCGTGAAGCTGCGCGATCCGCTCGGCCAGCGCGGGCTGGCGCTCCAGAAGCTTGAGCGCGCGTTTGGGGTCGTCCAGCCCGTCGAACAGCGGATCACCCAGGAGATGAGCGAGCGAGACGGCGCGCCGTCCGGGCGTCAGCCCCCGGTCGGACCAGTCGAGCGGAAAGGCCTCCACGAGGCGCGAGGCCACAGGGGCGGTGAGCGGGCGCAGATCGTTTTCAAGCTGTGAGAGATAGCTGACCGAGATGCCGAGCCGCGCCGCCATGCTGGCCTGCCCCAGCCCCTGCGCCGCTCGCAGGCCCCGCAGGTCGGACCCGACATAATCCGCCATCGCATCCCTCACTCCTGTGAAGATTTCACAAGATCATTTCACGACACCACATTTGCATATTGCGCGCGGGGCTGGAACAACAGGCTTGGCTTTGCGAATTTTCACCGGGAGGACTTTCGATGCCGGACAGCCTGACCCAGTTGGAGGAGCGGCGCTCCGAGGCGCGCCTCGGCGGCGGCGAGCGGCGCATCGACGCCCAGCACGCCAAGGGCAAGCTGACGGCGCGCGAGCGACTGGACGTTCTGCTGGACGAGGGCTCGTTCGAAGAACTCGACATGTTCGTCGAGCACAATTGCACCGATTTCGGCATGGAAAGCCAGATCATCCCCGGCGATGGCGTGGTGACGGGCTCGGGGACCATCAACGGCCGGCTGGTCTTCGTCTTCAGCCAGGATTTCACCGTGTTCGGTGGCTCGCTATCGGAGCGCCACGCGCAGAAGATCTGCAAGATCATGGACATGGCCCTGAAGGTGGGCGCGCCGGTCATCGGGCTCAACGATTCCGGCGGCGCGCGCATTCAGGAGGGCGTCGCGAGCCTCGGCGGCTACGCCGAAGTGTTCCAGCGCAATGTTCTGGCGTCCGGCGTCGTGCCGCAGCTCAGCCTCGTCATGGGCCCCTGCGCGGGCGGCGCGGTCTATTCGCCGGCCATGACCGACTTCATCTTCATGGTGAAGGACTCCTCCTACATGTTCGTGACCGGCCCGGACGTGGTGAAGACGGTGACGAACGAGGTCGTGAGCCAGGAGGATCTCGGCGGCGCGGTGACGCACACAACGAAATCCTCCGTTGCCGACTGCGCCTTCGAAAACGACATTGAGGCGCTGCTCGCCGCGCGCGATCTCATGGGCTTCCTGCCCGCGTCCAACCGCGCCGCCCTGCCGGAGCGCGCGTCGGGCGATCCGTTCGATCGGCTGGAGCCGAGCCTCGACACGCTGATCCCGCCGAGCCCCAACCAGCCCTACGACATGCACGAGCTGATCGGGAAGGTGGTGGACGAAGCTGAATTCTTCGAAATCCAGCCGGCACATGCCGGCAATATCATCACCGGCTTCGGGCGGATCGAGGGGCGGCCGGTCGGCATCGTCGCCAACCAGCCGATGGTGCTGGCCGGCTGCCTCGACATCAACGCCTCCAAGAAGGCCGCGCGCTTCGTGCGCTTCTGCGATGCGTTCGAGATTCCGATCGTGACCTTCGTGGACGTGCCGGGCTTCCTGCCGGGTGTCGCGCAGGAGCATAGCGGCATCATCAAGCATGGGGCGAAGCTCCTGTTCGCCTATGCCGAGGCAACCGTGCCGAAGATCACCGTGATCACTCGAAAGGCCTATGGCGGGGCCTATGACGTGATGGCCTCCAAGCACCTGCGCGGCGATCTCAACTATGCCTGGCCGACCGCCGAGATCGCGGTGATGGGCGCGAAGGGCGCGGTGGAGATCATCTTTCGCGGCAAGAGCGCGGAGGAAATCGCCGAGCGCACGGCGCAATACGAGCGCCGTTTCGCCAACCCCTTCGTCGCTGCGTCCAAGGGCTTCATCGACGAGGTGATCATGCCGCATTCGACCCGCCGCCGCGTGGCGCTGGGCCTGCGCAAGCTCAGGGGCAAGCAGTTGCAGAACCCCTGGAAGAAGCACGACAACATCCCATTGTGACTCGCAAAGGGACGGGAGGCCCCGCGATGTTCGGACGCTTGAACCATGTCGGCGTGGCGACGCCTTCGATCGTAAAATCGCGCGAGCACTATGCCCGGCTCTTCGGCGCGGCTTGCGTGGGCGAGGCCTTCGACCTGCCCGAACAAGGCGTGCGCGTCTGCTTCGTGGAAGCCGGCAACACGCAGATCGAACTGATCGAGCCGCTGAGCGACGCCTCGCCCATCGCGGGCTTTCTCGCGCGCAACCCGGCGGGCGGCCAGCATCACCTCTGCTTCGAGGTGACCGATCTCAATGCGGCGATCACCGACCTCACCGCCACCGGCGCGCGCGTTCTCGGCACCCCGCGCATCGGCGCGCATGGCACGCGCATCGTCTTCCTGCACCCGCGCGACATGGGCGGGGTGCTGGTCGAACTCATGGAGGCCCCCGATGGCGGACACTGAACGCCCGACGCTCGAAAGCTGGGAAGCGCTCGCCGCTGCGGAAGTGAAGGGCCGCGACCTCGACTGGCAGACGCCCGAGGGTATCAGGGTGAAGCCGCTCTACACGGCGGAGGACGTGGCGGGCTGGGAGCCGGGCCTGCCGGGCTTCGCGCCCTTCACGCGCGGCGTGCGCGCCTCGATGTATGCCGGGCGGCCCTGGACGATCCGGCAATATGCGGGCTTCTCGACGGCGGAAGCCTCCAACGCCTTCTACCGGCGCAATCTGGCGGCCGGCCAGAAAGGCCTGTCGGTCGCCTTCGATCTTGCCACCCATCGCGGCTATGATTCCGACCACCCCCGCGTCACCGGCGATGTCGGCAAGGCGGGTGTGGCGATCGACACGGTGGAGGACATGAAGATCCTCTTCGACGGCATTCCGTTGGGAGAGATGTCGGTGTCGATGACCATGAACGGGGCGGTCATTCCGATCCTCGCCTTCTTCATCGTGGCGGGCGAGGAACAGGGCGTGCCACGCGCCAAGCTCGACGGGACCATTCAGAACGACATCCTCAAGGAGTTCATGGTCCGCAACACCTATATCTACCCGCCCGAACCCTCCATGCGGATCGTCTCCGACATCTTCGCCTATACGAGCCGCGAGATGCCGCGCTTCAACTCGATCTCGATCTCCGGTTACCACATGCAGGAAGCCGGGGCGACGCAGCTTCAGGAACTCGCCTTCACGGTCGCCGACGGCATGGATTACGTCAAATACGGCGTGGCCTCGGGCCTCGACATCGACGCCTTCGCCGGTCGCCTCTCCTTCTTCTTCGCCATCGGCATGAACTTCTTCATGGAAGTGGCGAAGCTGCGCGCCGCGCGCGTTCTCTGGCACCGCGCGATGACGGAGCTTGGCGCGAAGGACGAGCGCTCCAAGATGCTGCGCACCCATTGCCAGACATCCGGCGTCTCGCTGACCGAGCAGGACCCCTATAACAACGTCATGCGCACGACGATCGAGGCCATGGCGGCGATGCTGGGGGGCACGCAGTCGCTCCACACCAATGCGCTGGACGAGGCCATCGCGCTGCCCACCGACTTCTCCGCCCGCATCGCCCGCAACACGCAGCTCGTCCTCCAAGAGGAGACGGGCATGACCAGGGTGGTCGATCCGCTGGGCGGCTCCTACTATGTCGAGAGCCTGACCAAGGCGCTGGTGGACGGCGCCTGGGAGCTGATCCAGCGCATCCAGCGCGAAGGCGGCATGGCCAAGGCCGTGGCGGCCGGCTGGCCGAAGGCGATGATCGAGGAAGCGGCGGCGGCCAAGGCCGCCCGGATCGATCGCGGCGAGGACGTGATCGTCGGCGTCAACAAGTATCGGCTGCCGGAAGAAGCGCCGATCGACATTCTCGACGTGGACAACCATGCGGTGCGCGAGGCGCAGGTGCGGCGGATCGAGAGCGTGAAGGCGAGCCGCGACGGCAAGGCTGTGAGCCAAGCGCTCGACGCGTTGCGCGAGGGCGCGAAAGCCAAGGGCAATCTCCTCGAACTCGCCGTCGAGGCCGCCCGCGCCCGCGCCACGCTCGGCGAAATTTCCGCCGCGATGGAGGACGTGTTCGGCCGCTTCGACACCAGCCCCAAGCCTGTGAAGGGCGTCTATGGCGGGGCCTATCAAAACGATCCGCGCTGGACGCGGCTGACCGACGCCGTGTCCGCGACCGAGCGCCGTCTCGGCCGCCGCCCGCGCATGTTGGTCGCCAAGATGGGCCAGGACGGGCACGACCGGGGTGCCAATCTCGTCTCCTCCATGTTCGGCGATCTCGGCTTCGAGATCGTGCCGGGGCCCTTGTTTCAGACGCCCTCGGAGGCCGCCGCGCTGGCGGTCGCGAGCGATGTCGATGTGGTCGGCGCGTCCTCGCTCGCCGCCGGGCACAAGACGCTGATCCCCGAACTGATCGGCCATCTAGCGGACCAGGGCCGCGCCGACATCAAGATCGTCGCCGGCGGCGTCATCCCGGCGCAGGATTACGACGCGCTGCGCAAGGCCGGCGTTTCCGCGATCTTCGGCCCCGGCACCAATCTCGTGGAGGCGGCGGCCGAGGTGCTGCGCCTTCTCGGCCACAACATGCCCCCGGCGGACGAACCGCCAGCCGACCGCAACGCCGCAGAGTGAGGACCGCCCCCGTGTTCCAGAAGATCCTCATCGCCAACCGGGGCGAGATCGCCTGCCGCGTCATGCGCACCGCCAAGCGCATGGGTCTCAAGACCGTCGCCGTCTATTCCGACGCGGACGCGCGCGCGCCTCACGTGCTCATGGCCGACGAGGCGGTGCGCCTCGGCCCCGCGCCGGCGGCTGAGAGCTACCTGCGAGCCGACTTGATCCTCAATGCTGCTAAAGCCACCGGCGCGGACTGCATCCATCCCGGCTATGGCTTCCTGTCGGAGCGCGAGAGTTTCGCGCGCGCCTGCGAGGAAGCCGGCATCGCCTTTGTCGGCCCGCCGCCTGGAGCCATCGCGGCCATGGGCGACAAGATCCAATCGAAGAAGCTGGCGGCGGAAGCCGGCGTCAATGTCGTGCCGGGCTTTCTCGGTGAGATCGCCGATACCGAATACGCGGTGCGGATCGCCGCCGATATCGGCTTCCCGGTGATGATGAAGGCGTCGGCCGGCGGCGGGGGCAAGGGAATGCGGCTCGCCTGGACCGAAGGGGACGTGCGCGAGGGTTTCGAGGCCGTGAAGCGCGAGGGTCTGTCGAGCTTCGGCGACGACCGCGTCTTCATCGAGAAGTTCATCGAAGAGCCGCGCCATATCGAGATTCAGGTTCTGGGGGACAAGCACGGCACCGTGCTTTACCTCGGCGAACGCGAATGCTCGATCCAGCGCCGGCACCAGAAGGTGGTGGAGGAAGCGCCTTCGCCTTTCGTCACGCCGGACATGCGCCGCGCCATGGGCGAGCAGGCGGTGGCGCTGGCCAAGGCCGTCGGCTACCATTCCGCCGGCACGGTGGAATTGATCGTCTCGGGCGCGGACCCGACGGGGGAGAGCTTCTACTTCCTCGAAATGAACACGCGCCTTCAGGTGGAGCATCCCGTCACCGAGATGGTCACCGGGCTCGACCTCGTGGAGGAGATGATCCGCGTGGCGGCGGGCGAGCGGCTGCGGATCGCACAGGACGATGTCACGCTGAACGGCTGGTCCATCGAAACACGCGTCTATGCCGAAGACCCCTATCGCGGCTTCCTGCCCTCCACCGGCCGTCTCGTGCGCTACCAGCCGCCCGAGCCCTCATCGGGCGAGCGCGGCACGGTGCGCGTCGATGACGGCGTGGTGGAAGGCTCGGAGATTTCGCGCTTCTACGATCCGATGATCGCCAAGCTCGTCACCCATGGCTCCACGCGCGAGGCGGCGGCCGATCTCCAGGTGGAGGCGCTCGACCGCTTCCGCATCGAGGGCATCGGCCACAATGTCGATTTCCTCTCCGCCCTGATGCAGCATTCGCGCTTTCGTGAGGGCGCGCTCACGACCGGCTTCATCGCGGAGGAATACCCCGATGGATTCACCGGCGCACCGGCCGGCGACGATCTCACCGCGCGGCTCGTCGCGGTCGCGGCCGTGGCGGACTTCGCGACCCGCCAGCGCGACGCGAGCCTCACGGGCCAGCTCGGCGGGCCGCTGCCGATCCGCCCGGAACGCACCGTTTCGCTGGCCGATCAGGAGCATGAGGTGCACGTCAGCACGGAGAGCGAAGGCCTCTGGCGGGTGAGTGTGAACGGACGCAGCCTCGCCGTCGCCTCGTCTTGGCGTCCCGGCGAGGCGCTGTTCGAAGGCACGGTGGACGGCCAGTCCTTCGCCGGCTTTCTCAAGCGGCGGCCGGACGCGCTTCTGATCACCACGCACGGCGCGACGCATTCCCTGCGCCTCGGCTCGGCCCGTCTGGCGGCGCTGCGCCGGCACATGCCGGTCAAGCTGCCGCCCGATCTCTCGCGCCTGCTGATCTGCCCGATGCCGGGCCTCCTGACCCAGCTTCACGTCCGGCCCGGCGACCGGGTGGAGGCCGGGCAGATTCTGGGCACGATCGAGGCCATGAAGATGGAAAACAACCTGCGCGCCGCAAAGGGAGCAACGATTCTGGCCGTCCACGCCAGCGTCGGCGAAAGCCTCCCCGCCGACTTCGTCATCCTCGAATTCGAGTGAACCGAAGCCAGGGGATGGCAGCGCGCCTGCAACGTCCGGCCTCGCCGCCTGCGCGTCAGGTTCGGCAGGGGCGCGAGGCAACGCCCTGATCGGCGAGGGGGCGGATCGGCGCGTCCTCGCCTTTGCCATGGGCGGCGATTCCACCGGACGCTTGATGCCCGCATCGGGCTTTTTCTTCCCACAACGAAAAACGCCCTCACCGGGGGAGGACCGGCAAGGGCGTTGGAGAGAAGCCGAAAGGTGGGAGGAACCGTTCGGCCAGTCCGCTTCAGGTGGGGGAGGACCAGCTGAAGCGAAAGGGGGAAACTAGGAGCGGACCGCCTGACGGGCGATGGCCGGAATATCGGAGCGTGCGATGCCGAGGTCGGCGAGTTCCCGCTGCGAGAGACGGTTCAGCTCGGCGGCCGTGTTGCGATACTGGCGCCAGGTGCTGAAGGAGCGAGCGAGGGACATGGGTAGCTTCCTTTCGTGTCCGGCCTCTCATCGGTGGTGGCCGGCATGTGCGTGTTCTTCCGATGCGCAGAACCTACGCCTCCCGCTGATCGGGCAGTAGCGCAAAGGTCGAAGAGGAGCTTTGCAGTTCTTCGCTATCGGCTGAGAGCAAGCCCGATATGCAGCCATCGCATAACTCACTCGTCCCCAAAACGGCTCGGGTCCGGCTGGAGCTGGGAGCACGGAATTCGCATTTCCCCGCGCATGAAACGAACCGGGCAAGTGGGCGGATTGGGGTCGATCATGGCCCGTTTTTCCACGTCGTAGAGAAACCAGAGCCACCCACTGTCTGAATCGCAAATAATAAGCGGTTCGGTCAGCCTGTCCTGACCCGAGAAGAAACCGTCGCTCTTCAGGTAATATTTGGCGAAAATGGCTCGCCTTCCCCTGAAGAGGATGCCTCCATATTGGCGATGCCACTTCTGAAGGTTCGCATCGCTTCCTCGAAAATCGGGGTCCTCGATAAGATCCGGCTGCTCGATCAGACGTGCTTCCAGCGCCGAAACGTCTCTCGGACCTATGGGCCAGGTTGCATGATAAGGGATCGCGGGTCGGTCGCAGAACTGGACGAGCTCAGGGTACTGATCCTCCCTCAGGATGACCGCCGCCGTATCACCGGCATAGGCTATGGAGCCTTTCGCGAGCGTCATCCATGCGAAGGCCGCAATCAGAAGCGCTCGTTTTGCCTTGGGCACCGCCGTGTCTCCCTATCGATCTTTCTGGTCGATAGAAGTTGCGGCTTTACAAACTATGAGTGTGACCGGTTCTTCGGCGCAGACCCACCCTGACAGGCTGGGGCCGTCGGGACTTCGACTTGGAATCCGACGCGCCGCTGGGACTCGATCAACGCGGTGTCAGAGCGGGTCGAAGAAGGTCCGGGTCAGCGCGAGGGCAAGGTGACGCGCTCTCCGATCTCGGCGGCTCGCTTGATGGCGATGATGACCTCCAGGGTTCGCAGGCCCTCCCGCCCGCTGACGAGGGGGGCGGCGTCGCCTCGGATCACATCCACGAAATGGCGGATCTGGAGCACCAGGGGGTCTTTCGGGGCGATGCCGATGCGCTCGCGCTGAAGCGGCTCCCACCAGCTGCGCGGACCCGCGTTGCTCCAGATGTCGAGTTGGGGGAGCGACAGCGATCCGTGCGTGCCCGCGATCAGATAGCAGGCTTCGTCGGCCTGGGGGTAGGCCGGGTTTTCGCCCGTCGTCATCTCCCAGCTCCAGGGCGCGACGGCCGTGTCGCAGACCGAGAGGGTCGCGAGCGCGCCGGAGGCGAACTGGAGGATGATCGCGGCCGTGTCCTCGACCGGGTGGCCCCGGACCGTGTTGGACTCCACCGCCTGCACGGAGACGACTTCGCCCAGCAGAGCGCGCAGATTGTCCACATCGTGGATGAGATTGAGGAAGACCGGCCCCGCCCCCGGCTCGCGCCGCCAGGGCATGTCGAAATAATCGTCGGGCTTATAGAGCCAGAACAGGGCGCTCACCGCCACGATCCGCCCCAGACGCCCACTCGCCACGATCTCGCTCGCCGCGCGCATGATCGGGTTGTGGCGGCGGTGATGGCCGACAAGGAGAGGCACGCCGGCGCGCTCCGCCGCTGCGACGAGGCGCTCGCCCTCCGCCAGATCGTCGGCGATGGGCTTTTCCACCAGAACCGGGATGCCGGCGGCCACCGCCTCCAGCGCGTTCTCGACATGGACCTGATTGGGCGTGGCGATGATGACGCCGTCCGGCCGCTCCGTGGCCAGAAGTTCGCGCAGGCTCGAAGCCCAGGGCGCGCCTGTCTCGGCCGCGGCACGGCGCCCGGCGTCGGTGGGATCGACCACGGCCATCAGCTCGGCTTGCGGCTCGGCCGAGACGTGCTGGATATGGCGGCGTCCGATGAGGCCGGCCCCCATCACCGCGAGCCGGGCCGGGCGGGGGGCCGATCCGCTCACGACGCGGCGGCGGCGATCAGCGTGGCGACGCGGCGGATGCCGAGGAGATAGCCTTGCGTTCCCAGCCCCGCGATCACGCCGTCGGCGCGCAGCGAGACATAGGAATGGTGGCGGAAGCTCTCGCGCTTGTGGACGTTGGAAATGTGGACCTCGATCACCGGCGGCTCGAACGTATTCAGCGCATCGAGGATAGCGACCGAAGTGTGCGTGAAGGCGGCGGGGTTGATCACGATGCCGGCCGCCACCTCTCGCGCCTCGTGAATCCAGTCGATGATCTCGTATTCGCGATTGGACTGGTGAAAGCGGATCTCGTGGCCGAGTTCCGTCGCCAGCGCCCGGCAGTCGCGCTCGACATCGGCGAGTGTTTCCGTACCGTAGATATGGGGCTGGCGCTTGCCCAGAAGGTTGAGATTGGGTCCGTTGAGAACGAAGATCAGGCTCATGGCGCGGCTTTCGGTGGTCTGGCTTTCGAAGAAATAGCGGGTTTTACCCGGCGCGGCACAGGTCCGCGAAATGGCGGGTCATGCGGGCGGCGTCGGGCGTGTGACCGCAGAACAGCGCGAAGGCGGCAGCGGCCTGATGGACGGTCATGCCGCCGCCCGGCAGCGTCCGGCAGCCCCGCTGCTCGGCCAGCGCCAGAAGCTCGGTGACGAGAGGCATATAGACGATGTCGGCCACCCAGTGCTCGGGCCGCAGCCAGTCCGGCTCGATCGGCAGGCCGGGATGGGCGGGCATCCCCGTGGGGGTCGCGTGGATCAGGCCATCGGATGCCGCGAGCGCCACCCCGACATCGCGCACGGCCTGCGAGCGGCCCGCGCCGAAGCGCCCGTTCAGGGCCTCCGCCAGCGCGTCGGCGCGCGCGCCGTCCTGATCGAAGATGCGGAGCTGCCCGATCCCGAGCTTCAGCGCAGCATGGGCGACGGCAACCCCCGCCCCGCCCGCACCGAGCAGCACGGCCGAGCCCAGCGCGACGCCCGGCAGCCCGGCGCGGAAGCTCTCGTAGAAGCCGATCCAGTCGGTGTTGTGGCCGGTGCGGTTTCCCTGATGAAACACGACCGTATTGACCGCGCCCAGCATGGCCGCATCGTCCGACAGGCCGATCAGATGCGGCAAGACGGCCTGCTTGAACGGATGGGTGATGTTGACGCCGGCAAAGCCCTGCGCCTCCGCATGGGCCAGAAGCTCGGGCAGGCTCATGGCATCGAAGGGCGGAAGGTGCGTGTCGAACAGGGTGTAGCGATAGTCCAGCCCCAGCGCGCGCCCTTCGGTCTCATGCAGGCCGGGCGACTTGGAGAGCTGGATGTCGGAGCCGATCAGGCCGACCCGGACGATTGGGGATGTGTCACCCTGATGGGGCATTCTGGCGTCCTCTGGGCACGGGAGGATTTCGGCAGGCGCTGAACGGCACCGAGCCGCCGGAATCGGCTGGCCGGGTCGTCTCGCCACTCGGGCAAGTTACGTGTCTCGCCGGGAGATCGTGACGGGCGCTCCACGGCTGGAAGCGCGGAAGCGGCGACGAGGCGGGCAGAAGCCCGCCCCGCCTTCAGGCCGATTTACTGCACCGTGAAGGGAATGTTGGGGATGGACTCGGGGAAGGCCGGAACCGGCACCTTCATCCACTTGGCATAGGCGGTGGCGAGTTCGCCGTCGCCCTTGATCTTGTCGATGAACTTGTTGATCGCCTCGTTCCAGTCCTTCTCGCCCTTGCGCGTCCCCGCGCCGTTATAGACGGTGAGGAAGTCGATCTTGCGCTCGTACTTGCCAGGGGCGGCGGCGTCGAGGCGCTGGAGATAGAACTGGTTGCCGCCGACCGCCTCGACCTGACCCGACAGGAGCGCCTGGATCGAGGCGGCGTCGTCGTCGAAGCGCCGGATGGTGGCGATATTGCCCATCGAGTCGGTGGCGGCCTTGTCCTGCGCGCTGGAGCGCGGCACGCCGATGGCGATGCCCTTGGCGTCTTCCGGCTTGGCCATGGTCTTGTCCTTCGGTCCGTAGAGCGAAATGACGTTGCCGGCATAGGGCTTGGAATACTGGATCGCCTTGGCGCGCTCTTCCGTCATCGCCATGGTGGCGAAGAGCACATCGACCTTGCCCGTGGTCAGGGCCGGGATGCGGTTGGAGACGGCGAGCGGGGTGAACTCGACCTCGAGGCCGAGATCCTTAGCGAAGAGGCGGGCGATGTCGGCGTCGAACCCATCCTGCTGGCCGCCAGAGTTCACGAAGCCCCAGGGCTGATTGTCGCCCTGAATGCCGACGATGACGCGCCCGCGCGCCTTGGCCTCTTCCAGCGAGGCGGCATCGGCCGAAACCGAGCCAAACAGGGCGGCCAAGGCGACGGTCGCCAGCGCCACGCGGCGGGCGAGACGGCTTGTGTTGGTGAGCATCGAGATCATGAAATCCTCCCAGGATAGATGATGATTGGGCCGCGCTTGCGGCCAGATGTTCGACATGAGACCTGCCCTCCCGGCGGGTCTCACGGCTTCGGCTCAGGGCAGGCTTTGACCGCCCAAAACATGTCTGGCACACCGCGCCAGATGCGCGAGGTGATCGGCGGGCTCGCGGCCTTCTGCGATCGGAACCTCGACGGCGACGGCCGCCTCCCTTGGCACGGCGGCGAGGAGGTCGGCAAGCGGCAGCATCCCTTCGCCGGGCGCAAATCGCCCCGCGCGCGCTTCCGCCACCATTCCCTCCGCGCTCGTTGGGGCCTGCCCCCGGACATCGCACAGTTGCAGCGCGGCGATGCGCCCAATCGGAGCGCTCGCGACTTCGCTCACCCGCCCGCCATTGCGGAACAGATGGATCGCATCCACGAGAACGCCGGCATTGGCGCGGCCCGACGCTTCCACGACGCGCAGCGCCGCCTCGAACGTGGCGACCGGCCGCCAGCCCATATTCTCCAGATCGACGCTCATGCCGACCCCCGCGCAGAGATCGCACAGGCCCGCGAACGTGTCGGTGAGGCGCGCCTCCTCCGGGTCGTCGCCGCAGACGCTGAGCCGCTTTGCACCGAGCGCCGCCGCGCCTTCGAGCATTCCCCTCAGGGTTTCGGGCCGGAAATCGGGCGACAGGATCACGAACTCGATGTCGAACAGCGAGAGCCCGTGATCCGCCAAGGCCGAACGCACGTCCCGCGCGGCCAAGCTGCCCGCCGGCAGCTCGTAGAAGGGCGCGCCGGGAAAGGCGGGGTGGAGACGCAAGCCCACTCGCGAGAAGCCCGCCTTAGCTGCGGCGCGCACGAAATCGAGCGGCGGCAGCGCGATGGCGGAGAAATGCGCGACTCCGAGCGGAACGGCCTCGGTCGTCATGCGATGCCCTTCTCGGCCAGATGCCGCACGAGATTGTTGCCGGTGCGCCGGATGTGGTCGCCGAGCTTGGTGCAGGCGTAGTCCATGTCGCGGGCGACCGCGCCCTGGCCGATCTCGCTATGCTCGGCCGACACGTTCCGGTCGCCTGCGGTGCGGGTCAGGAAGGTGCGGCGATAGCGGTCGTTGAGATTGAGGAGAATGCCGCAGAAATTCAGAAGCAGCGGGCTTCGGCATCCCGAAATCAGCGTGAGGTGGAAGTCGCGATGGGCTTCTTCCCAGAGTTCGAGAGTTTCCGGCCGGGCGGGATCGCGCTCGGCGCGGTTGAGACGGTGCAGCGCGCGCATGACGTGCCCCTCCCATTCCACGTCGCCGACCCGCATGGCCTCGCGCAGCGCGAATGTCTCCATCTCCACGCGCAGGCGGGTGATCTCTTCCAGATTGGCCAGCGACAGCGGGGTGACGCGGTAGCCGCGATTGTCCTCGAACTCCACCAGACCGTCGGCGATGAGCCGCGCCAAGGCCTCGCGCAAGGGGCTGAGGCTGACATTGAAGTTCTGGCGGGCGCGGTCGAGATTGATCTTGGCTCCCGCCTCCAGCTGGCCGGAAACGATGGCCTCGCGCAGGCGGTGGACGAGCTGACTGGCGATCGTGTTCTTGCCGTCGTCCAGGAGCGGGCGCACGGCGGCGGCCTCTGCCGCCCCTGCCTTTCGGCCGTCTTCCCGCTCGCTCAACGAAGCCGCCACAGCCTTGTCCCGTGCTCCCAAGCTCTCATGACGATGGCTACGAAAAACGATTATCCCTGTCAATGCGCGGCGCTTCGTTTTGTGAGCGTACCGGTTCGGACATTGCTGCGGTCCATCTGAACGCCTGAAAACCCCTCAAATGCAGGGTTCCCTGATGGAATTCTCGGGATGGAACGACGCTGCATCGCCTTCGATCAAGACGATTGGATGCAAACCTCTTGACGAATAATCGATGATCGGTCAGCTATTCGACCCGGAGGGGGAGGCTTTGTCATGGTCATTCGCACGCAAGAGGACGTGACGCCGGCGGTGCTGGACGTGACGGCGCGCACGCAGGACCCGAGGCTTCGGGAGATCCTGATGTCGCTGATCCGCCATCTCCATGATTTCGTGCGCGACGTCCGGCTGACCGAGGCGGAGTTCCGCGAGGCCACCGCGATCCTCAACGAGATCGGCGCGCTCGCCAGCGACTCGCACAACGAGTTCGTGCTCATGTCGGGCTCGCTCGGCGTCTCCACGCTGGTGTGCCTGCTCAACAATGGCGAGGGCGGGCAGACGGAAACCTCGCAATCGCTGCTCGGACCCTTCTGGCGGCTGAACTCGCCGCGCGTGGAAAATGGCGGATCGATCATCCGCTCGGACACGCCGGGCACGCCGCTCTTCGTCACGGCGCGCGTCGAGGATGCCGAGGGACAGCCGATCGTGGGGGCGGAGGTCGATGTCTGGCACGCCTCGCCCGTCGGCCTCTACGAGAACCAGGACCCCGAGCAGGCCGAGATGAACCTGCGCGGCAAGTTCACCACCGACGCGGACGGCCGCTTCTCCTTCTGGTCGGTGCGCATGATCGGCTATCCGATCCCGACCGGGGGCGTCGTCGGGCGTCTCCTGAAGGCGCAGGGCCGCCATCCCTATCGCCCCGCCCATCTTCACGCGCTGATCTTCAAGCCGGGCTACAAGACGCTGATTTCCCAGGTCTTCGACCCGTCCTGCCCCTGGATCGATAGCGACGTGCAGTTCGGCGTCACCAAGGCGCTGACGGGCGATTTCGTGGAGCACACCGAGCCCCACCCGGACCGGCCTGACCTGGCGGGCCCGTGGGTGCAGCTCGACTACACCTACGTCATGGAACCCGGCGAGGCCGTGCTGCCGCGCCCGCCCATCAAGTAAGAGACTCTTTCGGAAGTCCCCGGCGGAGGGGCGGCGAGGGATTTCAGCCGCTCCACGAGGCGCCAAACGCAGTCGATGCCGGTGGCATCGGCGAGGATTGGCAACGAAGTGAGGGGCTGAAAGACCCGGCGAGCCGACCGGGGGACTTTCGAAACAGTCTCTAAGGAGCCGAGACGATGCTGACCGACGACCAACGCCGCGAGGCCGCCGCCTCCATCCTGCGCGCCGAGGAAACCCGCGTGCCCGTGGTGCAGCTCAGCCGCACATACCCCGAGATGGAGATCGAGGACGCCTATCGCATTCAGGATCTCTGGGCCGAGCAGCGCATCGCCCGTGGCGCGCGGCTGGCCGGCCACAAGATCGGCCTGACCTCCCGCGCCATGCAGATGGCCTCCAAGATGACCGAGCCCGATTACGGGCGCATTCTCGACGACGCGCTGTTCAATGACGGCGCGCAGATTCCGGCCACGCGCTTCATCAAGCCGCGCCTCGAAGTCGAACTCGCCTTCGTCATGGGCGAAGACCTGAAAGGACCGGGCACGCGCATTCACGACGTGATGCGGGCGACGGAATATGTCGTGCCGGCGCTGGAGATCATCGATTATCGCACGGACGTGCCGCGCGCCATCACCGACACGATCGCCGACAACGCCGCCTTCGGGGCCATCGTGGTGGGCGGCCGGGTGTTCCGCCCCTTCGACGTGGACGTGCGCTGGATCGGCGCGACCCTGTCGAAGAACGGCATCATCGAGGAGTCCGGCGTATCGGCCGCGATCATGGGCCATCCGGCGGCGGGCATCGCCTGGCTCGTCAACAAGCTGGCCGATGTCGGCGCGGGCCTGAAGAAAGGGCAGATCGTGCTCGGCGGCTCCTTCACACGGCCGGTGGACATTGCGCCGGGCGACGTGATCCACGCCGATTACGGCCCCTGCGGCGCGATCGGCGTGTCCTTCACATGACCGCCCTGCCCCTGCCCCGCAACGCTTTCAAGGCCGGGCTCCGCGAAGGCCGGTCGCAGGTCGGCCTCTGGTCGGCGATCCCCGACGCCTTCGTCACGGAGGCGCTGGCGGGGTCGGGCTTCGATTGGATTCTGCTCGACACCGAGCATTCGCCGGGCGACGTGCTCACCGTCCTGCCGCAGCTTCAGGCGCTCGCCCCCTATGACGTGTCGCCCGTGGTGCGCCCGGCGGTGAACGATCCCGTGCTCATCAAGCGCTTTCTCGATATCGGCGCGCAGACGCTGCTGATCCCCTATGTCCAGTCGGCGGCGGAAGCGAGAGCGGCTGTGGAGGCCATGCGCTATCCCCCATCCGGCATTCGCGGCGTCTCGGCGCTGACGCGCGCCACGCGCTTCGGGCGGGTGGCGGACTATGCGAAAACCGTGGAAAGCGAGCTGTGCCTTCTCGTGCAGGTCGAGACCGGCGAGGCTCTGGACCGGCTGGAGGAGATCGCGGCGGTGGAGGGCGTCGATGGCGTCTTCATCGGCCCGGCCGATCTGGCGGCCAGCCTCGGCCATGTCGGCCAGCCCGGTCACCCCGAGGTCGTCGCGGCGGTGGAAGGCGCGATCGCGCGCATCGCGGCCTCCGGCAAGCCGGCGGGCATCCTGACGCCCGACAAAAGTTTCGCCAAGCGCTGCATCGCGCTCGGCACGAGCTTCACGGCGGTGGGCGTCGATCTCGGCATCCTCGCCCGCCAGACGGAAACCCTTGCAGCCGAGTTTCAGACGTGAGAGCGGCCTTGCTCACGGACACCGCGCGGCAAGAGCTCCTGCCGACCGGCGCGCTGCGGCTGGCGGTCAATGTCGCCAATGCCGAGATGGCGGCGGAGACGAGCCCCGGCGCTTTCCGGGGCAAGGCGATCGATCTGTCGCGGCGGCTGGCCGACGACTGGGGCATCGCGGTGGAGATCCTGCCCTTCGCATCGGGCGGGGCGATCCTCGCCGACATGGCCGCCTGGGACGCGGCGGTGCTTGCCGTCGAGCCCTCGCGCCGCGACCGCATCCACTTCCTGCCACCCTTCGCGCGTGTCGATGCGACGCTGGCAACGCTTGGGCGCTCCGACATCTCGACCTGCCGGGGCGCGGATGCTGAGGGCGTTCGGATCGCAGTGGTACGCGGCGCGGCCTATACGGCGCATCTCCAGGCGAGCACCGCCCAGGCCGAACTCGTCCCCTTCGACAGCCCCAAGGCCGCGCGCGCAGCCCTGCTCGACGGCACCTGCGACTTCGTGGCCGGCATCCGCTCGACCTTGGCCGGGCTGGCGCGGGAGAACGCGGCGGTGCGCCTGATGGAGGACGACGTGTTGCGCATTCCCCAGGCGCTCGCCATCGCGCTGGGCAAGACGCACGCGCAGGCGGCGCTCGAAGCCTGGTTCGCGGCGAGAGCCGAGCCGGCCGCCTCATGACCGCGCTACGAAGCGCCCGCGCCCGAGCTTTGCACCAGTTCGACCCGGAAGCGCTCGATCGCGTCCTCGGCGAAGCTCGACAGGACGCGCCCGCGCTTCATCAGCGCATAGGGCACGATCACGCTCGGCTCGGCCAGCGGGCGCTGGACGAGGCCGGGCATATAGACCTCCGCCACGGAGAACTCGTCGATCAGCGCGACGCCGAGCCCATGGCGCACCAGCGACACCACCGTCTGGGCGAAGCGGCCGCGCATCGTGTAATGCGGCGTCAGCCCGGCGTCCACGAAGGGCCGCGCCAGCGCCGCGCCATAGGGATCGCCGGGATCGACGCCGATCACCGCTTCCCGCGCCAGCTCGTGAATGGAGATCGCCTCCCGAGCCGCCAAGGCGTGGCCCTCCGGCACGATCACCACGAGTCGCCCTTGCGCCAGCGGGCGCGAGACCAGCGCGGAATGGGTGCTGGGCGAACTCATGATGACGAACTCGCCGCGCTCCAGAAGCAGGTAATCGGCCGTCTCCTCGATCTTCAGCACGTTGAGATCGATGCTGAGATTGGGAAAGGTCTGGCGCAACGAGCGGATCACCCGCGCGGCGATGAACTGCGCGATGGACGGGGCCGAGGCGAAGCTCAGGACCGAATTGTCGCCGCGTTGCAGCAGGCTGACGGCCTCGTTGAGATTGCCGATCTCGCGATGCACCTGATCCACCACGGCGAAGATCATCTGCGCCTCGGAGGCGGGCAGGAAGACGCCGCCCTTCCTTTCGAACAGGCGGATGCCGACCGTGTCCTCGGTGTATTTCAGGAGGCGGCTGACGCCCGGCGCCGAAACGCCCATGAGCTTGGCCGCACCCTGGATCGTACCCGCGACCATCACGGCGCGGATCACCTCGATCTGGCGCAGCGTCAGGTCCTTGGCCACCGCTCTCTCCCGGCTCTTGCAGGAGGGCAGATTAACATGATGTTCCGTGGATTACGAAATCGGTATTTGACGTTCGGGGACGCTCTTGCGATGGCTTGGCATAGGGCTGTCCGGGAGAGACATGGGGACGGCTCGATGGGAGAACAGGCTTGAACGTCGAACTCGACTTCGGCGCCGTCCTGGCGCGTTGGCCGGAGCTCGCCTGGGGCACGCTCGGCACCCTCTGGCTGGCGCTCTGCGGCATGATCCTCGCCATGATCATCGGCGTCGCCGGCGTTGCCGTGCGCCGATCCAACTCGCGCATCGGCGCGGGTCTGGTGATCGCCTTCGTGGAACTGGTGCGCAACACGCCGTTCCTCGTTCAGATCTTCTTTATCTTCTTCGCGCTGCCCCTGGCGGGTGTGCGGCTCGACCCCACGACGACAGCGATCCTGGCGCTCGGCCTGAATGGCGGAGCCTATGCCATCGAGATCATTCGCGGCGGCGTCGAGAGCATTCCGAAGGGCCAGAGCGAGGCGGGCTTCGCGCTCGGCCTGTCGCGCGCCGACATCTTCCGGCTCATCATCCTGAAGCCGGCGCTGCGCGCGATCTTCCCCTCGCTCGCCAGCCAGTTCGTGCTGCTCACGCTGATGACCTCGATCGCGACCTCGATCTCGGCCTTCGAGCTGACCAGCGTCGCCCAGCGCATCGACGGCGACACGTTCCGCTCCTTCGAGGTCTATTTCACGATCACGGGCATCTATCTCGTCTTGTCCTGGCTCCTGATGACGGGTCTTGCCGCCATCGCGCGCCTGTCCTTCAACTATCCGACGAAGTGAGGCGCGGGATATGGGAACGAGCACGATCGGCCTTCCGGAAATCCTCTTTCTCCTGCGCGGCCTCGGCTGGACGCTGATCCTCACCGCGTTCGGCTTCGTCGGCGGCATCCTGTTCGGCCTCGTGGTGGCGCTGGCGCGCGTGTCGAAGCACCGCGCCCTGCGCTGGCCCGCCAAGGCCTGGATCGTGGTGTTTCAGGGCACGCCGCTGCTGATGCAGCTGTTCGTCGTGTTCTTCGGCCTGCCGCTCTTCGGCCTCAACGTGGACCCGTGGCTGGCGGTCGCGGTGGCCCTCACCGCCCACGCCTCGGCCTTCCTGGGCGAGATCTGGCGCGGGGCCATCGAGGCAGTGCCGCTCGGCCAGAGCGAGGCGGCCCATGCGCTCGGCCTCAAATATCGCAGCCGGATGCGCGACGTCATCCTGCCGCAGGCCTTTCGCCTGTCGCTGCCAGCGACCATCGGCTTCCTGGTGCAGCTTCTCAAGGGCACCTCGCTCGCCGCCATTGTCGGCTTCATCGAGCTTTCGCGCGCCGGGCAGATCGTCTCCAACCAGACCTTCCGGCCGCTTCTCGTCTTCGGGATCGTCGGCATCCTGTATTTCCTGATGTGCTGGCCCCTGTCGCTCTGGGGCAGCCGGATGGAGCGCCGGCTCGCGCAGGCCGCCCGTTAAGAGGCGGCGCGCGGTCGCCGAACTGCTTAAGAATAAAAGAGGAGGAACATCATGATGAAGACGCTCACCCGCACGCTCGGTCTCGGCCTAGCCGCTGTCGCGCTGATCGCCGCCGCCCTGCCCGCCGGTGCCATGACGCTGGATGAAGCCAAGGCCGCCGGCAAGGTGCGCATCGGCATCCAGGCCGACAATTGCCCCTGGGGCTGCCTGTCGACGACGGGCGAGGCGCAGGGCTTCGACGCGGCGGTGGGCCGCGCCTTCGCCAAGAGCCTCGGGCTGGAAGCCGAGTTCGTGCCGCTCGCGGTCGCCAACCGCATTCCCGCGCTCACCGCCAACCGCGTGGACATGCTGATCGCCTCCGTCGGCATCACGGCCGAGCGCGCCAAATCCGTGCAGTTCAGCCACCCCTATGCCGCCAACACGCTCTACGTGACGGCCGCCAAGAGCGCGAAGCTGCCCGATGCCGCCTCGCTCGCCGGCGTCAGCGTCGGCGTGCCGCGCTCCGCACCCATGGACACGATCCTCACCAAGGAAGCGCCGAAAGCCGATATCCGCCGCTTCGACGATGACGCCGCCAATATCCAGGCGCTTCTGTCGGGTCAGGTGCAGGCGGTCGGCTCCAACCAGTTCTATATCCAGCGCCTCGAGAAGGCCTCGCCCGGCACCTACGAGAACAAGTTCCCGATCGGCCAGCTCTATCAGGGCGTCGCGACGCGTCAGGGCGAGCGCGACTGGAACGCGGCGCTCAACGACTTCCTGAAGAGCTATATCGGCAGCGAGGGCTACAAGGCCTCCTATGCCGAATGGCTGCAGGTGCCGGTGACCGACCTGCCGGCGACGATCGACGGCGTCAGCTTCACCGTCAGCCAGTAAAGACATCCTCGTGCGCGCGCCCGAAACGGCGCACGCCGGGCACGGGAGGAACCGATGACCGCCACCAGCGACGACATTCTGATCCGCATGGACAACGTGGAGAAGTATTACGGCTCCTTCCACGCCCTCAAGAACGTGAACCTGACGGTCAAGCGCGGCGAGAAGATCGTCCTGTGCGGGCCGTCGGGCTCGGGCAAATCGACGCTCATCCGCTGCATCAACCATCTGGAGCCGATCAAGTCGGGCCGGATCGTGGTGGATGGCACGGAGCTCAGCGACGGGCAGAAGTCCATCGACATCGTGCGCCGCGAGGTCGGCATGGTGTTCCAGCAGTTCAACCTCTTCCCGCATATGACCGTTCTGGAAAACTGCATGCTCGCCCCGATGCGCGTGCGCGGCACCAAGCGCGAGGAGGCCGAGGCCACCGCGCGGCGCTTTCTGGAGCGCGTGCGGATCGGCAATCAGGCCGACAAATATCCCGCCCAACTTTCGGGCGGCCAGCAGCAGCGCGTGGCGATTGCCCGCGCGCTCTGCATGGAGCCGATCGCCATGCTCTTCGACGAACCGACCTCCGCGCTCGACCCCGAGATGGTCAAGGAAGTGCTGGACACGATGGTGGGTCTTGCCCGCGACGGCATGACCATGATCTGCGTGACGCACGAGATGGGCTTCGCCCGGCAGGTGGCCGACCGCGTGATCTTCATGGCCGATGGCGAGATCATCGAGGAGAACAGCCCGGAGGCTTTCTTCCAGGCCCCGCGCCACGAGCGCGCGCGCGCCTTCCTCGGCGAAATCCTGCACTAGGGTTCTCCAGCGAAAGCCGGATCGGCTTTCGCGCTCGCACTTTCACAGAAGCACAAACGAGAGCGCCTCCAACGAACCGATGTTCGGCGGAGGCGCTCTTGGCGTTTGGATGATCCCTGGTTCGTCTCGCCTTCGATCCGCCAAGGCCGCCCCCTCCACCGAAGGGAGCGGCGCCTCCTGCCGGGCTGGGCTCAGAGAAGCGGAATCGTCACCGGCGTCTGGCGGGCCTGCGTCGCCAAGCGAATGGGCGCGTTGGCCGCGCCGAGGCCTCGATAGGCGCGGCGCTGGACGATCTCGATGAAAAAGCCGCCATCCAGCGCCTTCAGGTAGATCTGGAAATAATCGCCGGCCTCGTCGCGGTCATAAAGGATGCCGGTGCGGCGCATGGCGTCCAGCATGTCGGGCGCGAGGTCGAACTTGGCGTCGAGATCGTCGTAATAATTCTGCGGAATGAGCAGGAAGGAGACGCCATGGGCGGCAAGCGCGGCGGCGGTCGCGAAGATGTCGTCGGTGCTCAGCGCCATATGCTGGACCCCCGGCCCGACGAATTGCGACACGAAGCGGGACGAGAGCGTGCGCGTCGATTGCGAGCCGTTGAGTACGATGCGAAGGCTGGCATCGGCGTTCTCGATGACCTGGCTCAGCACCAGACCGCCGGGATCGGGCACCTCCACCGCCGGCAGGGGCTTCAGGTCGAAGATCGAGCGGTAGAACAGCGTCCAGGACAGGATGTCCTCGAAGCGCACGGTCTGGGCGATGTGATCCACCGCCTTGAGGCCCGCGCCTGCATGCTGGTTCCAACCGGGCTTCAGGTCGAAATCGGTTTCCCACTGGCGATCCAGCGCTTCGGCCTCCGGCACCAGATAGAGAAGACTCCCCCCGACGCCCCGGATCGCGGGAAGCTCCAGCTCGCCCTGCCCGACCGGCTGGCGGAAGGGCGTGGCGAGCAGCCCTTCGGCGCGCGCAAAGGCCGCCGACGCGTCCCGCATCCGCAGGCCGAGCGCGGCGACGCTGGTGCCGTGCACCACATAGGCCGAATGCGCGAAGCCCTCGACCTCGGTGTTGATCACGACGCGCAAGTTCCCTTGCGCGTAAAGCTCCACGTCCTTGGAGCGATGCGTGCCGGCATGGGCGAAGCCGATGGATTGGAGAAGCTTCGACAGCGACTGCGCCGAGAACGTGTCGGCGGCGAATTCCACGAAGGAGACGCCCGCCGTTTGGGCGGGCGGGGGCAGCGGGCTCGGCTCGGACGGGCCTTTCACCGCGCGCCCTTCCGCCTTGAGCCGGTCCATCATGTAGATCAGGGAGCGCCGGCCATCCACGGCGGTCTGGCGGGCCGAGCCGGCGCGGAACTGGTCGTTGAAGATTTCCAGCGAGTAATAGCCGTCATAGCCCGTGGCCTCGACGGCGGCCATGAAGTCGGCCACCGGCAGATCGCCCTGCCCCGGCATGTTGCGATAGTGCCGGCTCCAGGACAGAAGATCGAGATCGAGCCTCGGCGCATCCGCCATCTGGACGATGAAGATTTTGTCCTTGGGGATGGAGCGGATCGAGGCGGGGTCGAGCCCGCGCGAGAGCGTGTGGAAACTGTCGAGGATGAGGCCGATATGCGGGTGGTCGGCGCGGCGCACGATCTCCCAGGCGTCGCGATGGTCGTTGACGAAGCGGCCCCAGGCCAGCGCCTCGTAGCCGACGCGCACGCCGGCGGCCTTGGCGATGTCGCCGAGTTCGCGCAGATCGTCCGCCGCCCGGTCGATGCCGCCTTGCGCCAGGGGCGAGACGGAGGAGCAGATGAGAATGAGGTCGGTGCCCAGCTCGTTCATCGTCTCGAACTTGCGCCGCGCGCGCTCGAAAGCCTTGGCGCGCTGGGGCTCGGGCAGGCCCTCGAAATCGCGGAAGGGCTGGAAGAGCGAGATGGTGAGGCCGGCGTCGCGCACCATGCGCCCGACCTCGCGCGGGCCGGAATCGAAGGCGAGAAAGTCGTTCTCGAAAATCTCGACCGCGCCGAAGCCCGCCTGCGCGATGGCGGCGAGCTTTTCCGACAGGTCGCCGGACAAGGAGACGGTGGCGATCGAGGTCTTCATGAGACGGCTCCAACAGGTCGGCGGATGGGCGATGGGCGAAACGGATAGGCGGCTCGTCGCGGATGGTGGGCGAAGAGAGGGGCGATCTCAAGCCGGCAAAGCAGCGGCCGCGATCACGGCTCCGTTCGCGGCTGAAAGCGCAGGCCGGCGAGCAGCATGGCGGCATGGCGCAAGGCCGCGCCGGTCGCTTGCGCCATATCCGGCAGCACCAGCCATTCCAGCGTCCAGGCCGCGCCGGAGCGTTCGTTCTCATGCACGAGGGACTGGGCGAGCGTGCCGAGATACCCGGCATTGAGACGCGCCAGCGACACGAGCACTTCGGCCGCGACCGGGTTCTGCTTGTGCGCCATGGCCGAGGACGCGCCGCCGCCCGGCAGCGACACCGCGCCGACCTCGTTCTGCGCCATCAGCGCCAAATCCTGTCCGATCTTGCCGAGTGTGCCGGTGAGAAGGGCGAAGCTCTGCGCGATGTCGAGGATGAGGGTGCGGTCGCTGTGCCAGGGCGCTGTGTCGCGAAGGCCGAGGCGGGCGGCCAGCGCCGCGCGCAGCGCCTCATACGGCGCGCCGAAGCTCGCGCCATGGCCGATCGGCCCCCCGAGCTGGATCGGCAGGGCTGCCCC